>CBDUSZ010000032.1:0-19114 GCA_965370015.1 uncultured bacterium
TCTTACCCCCGGCGCAAAAGTTTAAGTTCGCCAAACAAAGATTGCATCACTGGGTTTTGAATAAAAGACAGATTATAGGGATGTTCGCAAGCCAGTTTCTGGTAGCGCTCGGCTACCTGCAGCGGCTCGATCGACTCGGCGATTTTTCCCCACAGCACCAGGGTTGCGGTTTGATTCAGAGAGTCCGCCAGACGCTCGAGTAATCGCAGCAGAAACCCCTGCCAGTATTTCGCTTCCAGCGCGGGCTTGCGTTCAGGGTGCAATACCGGCGTCGCATTCAGCATTAAAAAACCGTTGTTTTCGAGCGCCTGGAATAGCCCGCCCAGGGTCTGTACCATGCCTGATTTATCCACCGCGGCGATACTGGCCTGGGAGATTTTACCCTGCGTGTCGGGCGCGATATAACCTTCGGCAAGCAGTGCGGTTTTTATCATGTTACGCAGCGATGTTGCGCGATTGACTGATTTGCTTAAACCGGTTTCACTCCATAATTCATCGACTTCTGCATCATAAAAGGCGATACCATTGGCAGATTGTGCGCGTGGGTAAGGTGATTCGCCGATTAAGACGTAGCGAACACCCAGTCGGTCGCGGCGAAATGCGCTAAACAAATTGTCGATACCGGGCAGCCAGGTATCCGATTTGAGCAGTTGTGACAGGTAGTCCGGGTCAACTGCTTCCAGGGCATCGTCTAGTATGTCTTGCCATTCAGGGTGAACTGCTGAGCGCGATAGTACAGTCTGACGATTACTCATCAATCAGCGCATTCAGCCGAATCATACCGATCTTGCCAATTTCAGCGATGCTGGTATCAAATTCGACACTGGCTGAATTTTTCAGTCGCGACTCGATTGCGGCGATAATCTGGGTCTTGTTTAATCCACTGACCGCAATGATAAAAGGGAATTCGAACTTGTCGCGATAGGCCCGGTTAAGCGACTGCAGTTTGGCCAGTTCTGCGCTGCTACACTGGTCTAATCCCGCACCCGATTGCTCCTGTTGCGAGGCACTCGTCAAAGTCCCCTCAGAGGCTTCCTTTCCAGCCAGTTCAGGGTGGTTGCAAATCAGTGCCATGCGTTGAAATTCTGGAGACTTTTTCACAGTTTCAACCATGATTTGATGCAGCTCGGCCCTGGAGTCAAATGGCCGATCCTGGTAAGCCATGTCGGCTACCCAGGGTGAGCGCTCGAAGATACTGCCGAGTGATTCGACAAATTGATCGCGATCAAACTGATTCAGGGTGTCTAGTGATATTTTGCTGAGCATGATCGTTATTATGCAGTTTGCCAGGGGTGTCTGTCTATCCAGTGGCGGGCGATGTCGATGCGCCGACATATCCACACCTGGTCGTGGCCTTGTATATGATCCAGAAAACGCTGCAATGCGGCAAATCGCCCGGGTCGTCCGGCCAGTCGGCAATGCAGACCAATCGATAACATTTTCGGTGCCGATTCGCCTTCCGCGTAAAGCACGTCAAAGCTGTCGCGTAGATATTGAAAAAACTGCTCGCCGCTATTAAAGCCCTGTGGTGTGGCAAAACGCATATCGTTGGTGTCCAGTGTATAGGGTACCACAAGGTGCTGTCGGGTTTCGCCGTCGCTGGTTTTTACCCCGGTCCAGAAAGGCAGGTCGTCACCGTAATAATCCGAGTCATAGAGGAAATTGCCATTTTCGACCACCAGGCGGCGAGTGTTCGGGCTGTCGCGACCGGTGTACCAGCCCAGGGGCATATCACCGGTCAACTGCTGAATGATCTCAATCGCCTTTTGCATGTGATCGCGTTCAGTTGCTTCGTCGATGTCCTGGTAGTGAATCCAGCGCAGGCCATGACAGGCAATTTCGTGGCCCAGATCGACGAGGGTTTTGGTCAGCTCGGGGTGTCGTTGCAGCGCCATAGCGATGCCGAAAATTGTCAAGGGTAGCCCGCGTCGTTCGAATTCGTTTAACAGGCGCCAGACACCCACACGCGAACCGTACTCGTAAATTGATTCCATGCTCATGTGACGTGCCGGGTAACTCGGCGCACCTATGATTTCGGATAAAAACCGCTCCGAACCGGAATCGCCATGCAAGACATTGCTTTCCCCGCCTTCTTCGTAGTTCAACACGAATTGTACAGCGATCCTGGCGTTTCCGGGCCAGTCAGCATAAGGCGGGTTATTCGCATAACCGATCAAATCTCGTGGGTACTCTTTGTTAGCAGACATAGGTCAGTGGTTGGATTAAGTGGATAAAAGAAGCGTGGCAAGGTCTGCGCGTGCGGGTTCCTTTTTGGACTCGATACGATTTTCTATATGCAGCAGGTGCTGGTTCATGATGCGCACCGCTTTTTTTGCGTTTCCAGCTTCAATCGCATCGACGATGGCCTCGTGTTCCTGGTTGCGACATCGATTTTGCGGATCGGCGCCTAAATGCGTGAGTATCACCAGTGGCGTGCGGCGGATTATATCGTTGAGATATTCTTCCAGTACGCTATTTCCGCTCATCCTGGCGAGCTGACGGTGAAAATCGACCGATAACGATAACGCCAGTTTAGATTCTCTGGCATCGTAAGCATTGCGTTCCTGGTCGAGCATCGCGCGCAATTGCTTAATTTGAGTCTTTTCTATTTGTGGCGTCAGGGTCTGGATGATCGCGGCCTCGAGCGCACGACGGGTGGCGAATAAATCTCTGCCTTCTTTAACCGACGGTTTGGCGACACTGGCACCGCGATTGGGTAGTTGATCTACCAGCCGCGAGTAAGCTAGCCGCGAGAGTACCTTGCGTATCGTGCCGCGTTTCACTCCGAACACTTCGGCTAACTGAACTTCTTTTAATTTAGTGCCGGGTGGCAGGCGATGATCGATGACAGCCTGTTCGATTTGGCGCAGCACATCGTCTTCGCTCATTGCTGCCTTGTATGACTGATCGGAGATGTGGCTAATCGATTCGATGGCCGAAGCCCTCTGTATTTATTCGCTGGTATGGTAGCACATTATTAAATATTGTTAACAATAATTAAGAAAATTGTTGACAATTACCATGGTTAATGCGAATTTGACGCATCTGAACACCGAAGGGGAGCGGCATGGGCAGATTGACGACACATATACTCGATACCGCGCGGGGTTGCCCGGCAGCGGGTGTCGATATCGCGCTTTATGCTGTCGATGGCGAACGCCAACTGCTAAAACAGGATAAAACCAATGCGGATGGTCGCCTGGATACGCCGATTCTCGACGCCGACGAATTCAAAGCTGGCGTTTACGAACTGGTTTTTCACGCTGGTGCCTATTTCCGTTCCTGCAAGCTCGATCTACCCGATCCTCCATTTGTCGATGAGGTCGTCATTCGATTCGGCATAGCCGATGCGGATTCGCATTATCACGTTCCACTGCTGGTTTCCCCCTGGTCCTACTCTACATACAGGGGTTCTTAATATGGGCATCCCTAAAAATGCACTTTTTTGGCGATGGCCGCGTCACCTCCTTGCTCTTATTGCCAGGGATGGCATGTATGCAGGCTTTGCATCGTTACATGGATGTAACTTATTAGAGCAATGCAGGAGCAATTGCCGAGGAGCAAAAGGCTGTCAGCAAAAAATCACTATTTTTAGGGACACCCATGGGTGTCGAAATATTACCTAATGAATGCTATTCGCTTCATGCTGGACGGAAAACTGGTTGAAATTGAAAATATTGATCCGACCCGCACGGTGTTGCAATATCTGCGTGAAGACCTGGGTCGAGTGGGTACCAAGGAGGGTTGCGCCGAGGGCGACTGCGGCGCCTGTACCGTGGTAATTGGTGAGACAGTAGATGCACGCATTCGTTTTCGAGCGGTGAATGCCTGTATTCAGTTTATGCCGACACTGGATGGCAAGGTGCTATTTACTGTCGAGTCACTTAAATCGGCCGATGGCCAACTGCATCCGGTGCAGCAGAGCCTGGTCGATTATCATGGTTCGCAATGCGGTTTTTGCACCCCCGGGTTCGTCATGTCTATGTTTGCCCTGTATAAGAACGAAGCCGATTTAAGCCGCGAAAATATTGACGACGCGCTGTCAGGCAATCTCTGCCGTTGCACCGGTTACCGCTCGATCATCGAGGCAACCCGGCATATGGGTGATTACCCGCTGCGCACTGACGCAGATCCGCTCATCTATCGTCCGGCAGGCGAAGAGGCGCAAAAGGTATCACCGCAAGAAGCGGAGTTGCTGCAGCGCCTGGGACAACTGCAAAGGCAACAGGGGTTGCAACTAAATTATGCTGATACAAAGTATTTTGCCCCCGCCAGTATCGATGAACTTGCCGAGACTTACCTGCAAAATCCTGGGGCCTGCATACTCGCCGGTGGCACCGATGTCGGACTCTGGGTGACCAAGCAATTACGCGAGCTGCCCGAAATTATTTACCTCGGCAACGTCGCTGAACTCAATCGTATCAGCGAAACCGATGCTGGTACAGAAATCGGCGCAGCGGTTACGCTCACCGATGCCTTCAATCATATGTCCTCGCAGTACGCGGAATTGGGCGAGATGTTCCGGCGCTTTTCCTCGCTACCAGTGCGTAACGCCGGGACGCTGGTGGGTAACATCGCAAATGGGTCACCGATAGGTGATTCGATGCCGGCGTTAATTTCAATCGGCGCGCGGGTGAAACTCAGGCAGGGCGGGAAAAGCCGTGTTATGTCACTTGAAGCGCTGTATCTCGACTATCAGAAAAACGCCATGCAAAGCGGTGAATTTATCGAATCGGTGATAATTCCAAAACGCGAGGCGGCGTTGCAGGTGCGTTGTTACAAGCTATGCAAACGCTTTGATCAGGATATTTCCGCCGTCTGCGCGGCTTTCACCCTGCGCCTGGATGGCGATACGGTCGCTGCTATCAGTATCGTGTTTGGTGGTATGGCGGCGATCCCCAAACGGGCGGTGCAGGCAGAGGCGGTACTGTCCGGGAACAACTGGAATGAAGCCAGCGTTATGCAAGCGATGAAGGTTCTGGCGCAGGACTTTTCGCCTCTCAGCGATATGCGCGCCAGTGCCGCTTATCGACAACAGGCCGCTGCCAACCTATTGCATCGTTTCTACCTCGAAACCCGCAGGCAGGATGCGCTGCCATCTGAGTCGGTTAATGTCTTCGCGGTGCGGGGCTGATGGAAAATCCTGCAACAAACCAGGCGCGGGAAATGGCACCCGGCAAGTCGCAGCCGCACGAATCTGCTGCATTGCACGTCAGTGGCGAAGCCACCTACGTTGATGATATTCCTGAACTTGCAGGAACCCGTTACGTTGCGCTCGGCCTGAGCCAGCGAGCGCATGCACGGATTAGCAGTATCGACTACGAGGCGGTGAAATCTTCCACCGGCGTAATTGCAGTAATAAGCGCCGAAGATATTCCCGCTGTCAACGATTGCGGGCCAATCATCCAGGACGATCCGATACTCGCCGATGGGCTGGTGCAGTATATCGGGCAACCGATTTTTGCGGTGGTCGCGACTTCGGTGGTCGCGGCACGCAAGGCAGTTGGCAAGGTAGTGATCGAATACGAAGACTTACCCGCCATCATCGAAATCCGCGAGGCGAAACGCGCGAAATCCTGGGTATTGCCACCCGCGCGCCTGCGCCGCGGCGATGTGCAGGCTGCATTACAAAAGTCATCACGGCGAATGAAAGGCGAAATATCCATCGGTGGCCAGGAACAGTTTTACCTCGAAGGCCAGATTTCATACGCGGCACCGAAAGAAGATGGTTGTATCCACCTCTGGTGCTCAACCCAGCACCCGACTGAAATGCAGCATGTAGTGGCGCACGCACTGGGGCTGGACTTAAACCAGGTCGTCGTAGAGATGCGTCGCATGGGTGGTGGGTTTGGCGGCAAGGAGTCACAGTCGGCTATCTTTGCCTGTATTGCCTCGGTCGCTGCCTACCGCTTGAATTGCCCGGTGAAACTGCGCCTCGACCGTGACGACGACATGATGATCACCGGCAAACGCCATGGCTTTCATTATGAATACGAAGTGGGCTTCGATGACGATGGCCTGATACAGGCGGTGAGTATTGAAATGGCCGCGCAGGCCGGATTCTCTGCCGACCTCACCGGCCCGGTGGTAACCCGTGCAGTGTGCCACCTGGACAACGCCTATTATATTAACGATGTCGCAATTGATGCCTATAGCGTGAAAACGAATACCCAGTCGAACACCGCGTTTCGCGGTTTCGGCGGACCTCAGGGTGCGATTGCAATCGAGTACATTATCGATAATATTGCACGCAAACTGGGCAAGGATTCACTGCAGGTGCGCAAGCTCAATTTTTACTCTGAGGAGGATCGCAATGTCACGCCCTACGGTCAGATCATCACCGATAATGTCATCCACGAGCTGGTCGATCAGCTCGAATCGAGTAGTGATTACTGGGCGCGCAGGCAGGCGGTAGAAAAATTTAACGCAGAAAATACCATACTGCGCAAAGGTCTGGCGCTGACGCCGGTCAAGTTTGGTATCTCCTTCAACGTGGTGCATTTTAACCAGGCCGGTGCGCTGGTGCATATTTATACCGATGGTACGGCACTGGTTAATCACGGTGGCACCGAGATGGGACAGGGCCTGCATACCAAAGTGGCGCAGGTCGTTGCGCTCGAACTCGGCATCGATGCACAAAGTGTTCGCGCCACCGCAACCGATACCAGCAAGGTGCCCAATACCTCGGCGACCGCGGCTTCCACCGGTGCCGATTTAAATGCAAAGGCAGCACAGGACGCGGCGCGCACCATCAGAAACAGGCTGGCAGTATTCGCCGCCGCGCATTTTGGCGGAGAGGTGAGCGAGGTTTCATTTTGCCATGGCCGCGTATCGAGTAATGATAAATCCCTGCCATTTGCTGAACTGGTAAACCTGGCTTACCAGTCGCGTGTACAACTGTGGTCGGATGGCTTTTATAAGACCCCGGATTTGCACTGGGATGCTAAAACCCTGCAGGGTAGACCATTTTATTATTTTGCCTATGGCGCGGCGGTGTCCGAAGTGGTGGTCGATACCTTGAGCGGCGAATGGAAACTATTGCGTGCCGACCTGTTGCACGACGCTGGAAATTCGATCAACCCGGCGATCGACCTTGGTCAGGTTGAAGGTGGTTTTATCCAGGGCATGGGTTGGCTCACCAGCGAGGAACTGGTGTGGGATGCCAGCGGCCGCTTGACCACCCATGCACCGTCTACCTACAAGATCCCGACCATTACCGATTGCCCCGACGCGTTTTACACCGAGCTGTATCAAAATCATAATGTCGAGGATACTATCATGCGCTCGAAAGCCACCGGCGAACCACCCTTGCTGTTGGCGTTCTCGGTATTTTTTGCAATTCGGGATGCAATCGCCAGTGTTGGCGAAAACAGGGTCAATCCACCGTTACACGCGCCGGCTACGCCCGAGGCAATTCTGCAGGCGCTTAGCGCGGTACGCGAGGGCGGGGAGAGCGCAGGATGAACTGGGTAAAAACCTTGCGGCGCTTACAGCAGCAAAATATCCCGACAGTGATGGTAACGGTGGCCTCCATCATCGGCTCAACACCGCGCGAGCCGGGTGCGAAGATGATTGTTACCTCGCAGCAAATCTACGGCACCATCGGTGGTGGTAACCTGGAACACCAGGCCTGTGCTATCGCGCGTGCGCAACTGGATTCGCCCGAATCCGAGAGGCTAAGACGATTTCCACTCGGAGCCGGCCTTGGTCAGTGTTGCGGGGGGCTGGTGAATTTAATCTTCGAATCAGTTTTGCAGTCGAGCAACTGGGTTGAGCCTGCCATGCAACTACAGGCACAAGGACAGGACTGGGTGCGGGTAGTGCCGACCAGGGCAGATGAAATCGATGAAAATTCAGATCATCTGATGTTTGCACTTAATCAGGCAGATTCTGTGCCACTACAGTCGTGCGCAAATGATGAATTAATTGAGGCGGCAAAATCGATGCTGCAAGGCTCGCAAAAGGCAGCTTTGTACCAGGTGGGCGGTTCATCGGATAGTTTCTTTTTCGATGTCAGCAGGAAGCCTGATTTCCAGCTGGTGTTGTTCGGTGCCGGTCATGTCGGCCGTGCACTGGTTAATATCCTGCGTGATTTACCGATCCAGATAAGCTGGGTAGACAACCGTGACGATCAGTTTCCAGCTGAAATTGCAGACAATGTCGAAACCTGCGGTAGCGATACTCCGCAGGCCGAAGTTGACGCGGCACCGGCCGGCAGTTATTTCCTGGTGATGACGCACGACCATGCGCTTGACCAGAGCCTGGCAGAGCAAATTCTGAAACGCGATGATTTCGCCTATTTCGGTTTGATCGGTTCAGCCTCAAAGCGGCGCATGTTTGAAACGCGTATGCAGCGGCGCGGTATTGCCAGGCACTGCTTTGAGCGCATGAATTGCCCGATCGGTATCGATGGTATCAAAGGCAAGCAACCGGCAGCGATCGCTATTTCGGTTGCCGCTGAATTGATGCAGGTATACGATCGCAACCTTGCGGGTAATAAATATCCTGAAGCCACGAATTCAGAAATAAATAATAAGGTACGCAATCCCCTGAGGAGGGCTAGATGACATCCAGTGCGGGTGCAGTAAGCGAAATCAGACTCGAGCTCAACGGCATTACCAAGATTTATCCGTCGGTCATTGCCAACGAAGATATTAATCTAAAGGTGCGGCGCGGTGAAATCCACGCCGTGCTGGGTGAAAATGGTGCCGGTAAGAGCACCCTGATGAAAATTATTTATGGCGTGGTGAAGGCCGATGCCGGCGAAATGAAATGGGAGGGTGAGCTGGTACAGGTTGAAAACCCGGCGCATGCGCGAAACCTCGGAATTGGCATGGTGTTTCAGCACTTTTCACTATTTGAAACGCTAACGGTGGTGGAAAATGTTGCGCTGGGGTTACCTGGTAATCCCGATTTAAAACAACTCGCTGATCAAATTACCGAAGTGTCGAATAAATACGGGCTGCCGGTAGACCCTCAACGGCTGGTGCACGCATTATCGGTAGGTGAGCGGCAACGTGTCGAGATTACTCGCTGCCTGTTGCAAAACCCGAAACTGTTGATTATGGACGAACCCACTTCGGTGCTGACGCCGCAGGCGGTACGTAAGTTATTCGATACCTTGCGTCAGCTCGCCGACGAGGGTTGCAGCATACTCTATATCAGCCACAAGCTAGACGAAATTCAGGAACTGTGCCACGTCGCTACGGTGCTACGCGACGGCAAGGTCACCGGCGACTGTATCCCTTCTGAAGAGACACCCAAATCGATGGCAAGCCTGATGATTGGCAGGGAGCTTCCGGTTTGCCAACACGAAGTGCCGAGTCAACTCGGAGAAGTACGTTTATGCCTGAACGGTTTGTGCGTCGAATCGGAAGATCCATTTGGCACCACTTTACAAAATATAGACCTGGAAGTTAATTCGGGTGAAATTTTTGGCATTGCCGGGGTGTCCGGTAACGGTCAACAGGAGTTACTGTATGCACTATCCGGTGAAGAGCCGATAAAGCAGAATGAGTCGATTGTCATTTGTGGCACCGCAGCAGGGCAGAAGTCACCCGATGCGCGTCGTGTTCTCGGAATGGGGTTTGTTCCCGAAGAGCGCCTCGGGCGCGGTGCAGTGCCAAGAATGTCGCTTGCAGAAAATTCCTTACTCACCGCACATGGGCAAGGAATGCTAAAGCGTGGCATGATCCAGTTCAGCCAAATGAGAGAATTTGCCAGGCGCTGTATCGAAAAATTCGACGTCAAGTGCGGTGGTGAAAAGGCCAGGGCCAGGTCACTGTCGGGCGGAAATCTGCAAAAATTTATCATGGGTCGCGAAATATTGCAGACGCCTAAATTACTCGTCGCATCACAACCAACCTGGGGAGTCGACGTAGGCGCTGCCGCGTTTATCCGACAGGAGTTGATCAACCTGCGTAACGAGGGCACGGCTATCCTGGTGATATCCGAGGAACTGGAGGAATTGTTCGAAATTTCGGATCGAATTGCAGTCATCGCCAACGGTAAATTGTCCCCGCCAAAAAATCTTGCCGATACCAGTATTGACGAAATCGGTGTATGGATGAGTGGTATGTGGGCCGGTGCAGAAAATGCTCCGGCATCTGCAGGTGAGGAACAGGCCAATGCTTAGACTGGAACGACGCGCAGAAATTTCGCAGGTGATGTCATATGCGTCACCCTTGTTAGCAATCATATTGATGCTATTCGGTGGTCTGGCATTGTTTTCCGCGCTGGGTAAGGATCCGATCGAAGGTTTCCGCATCTTTTTTATCAGCCCGCTAAGCGATATTTACGGCGTAGCAGAATTATTTTTGAAAGCTACCCCGTTGATGCTGGTGGCGGTAGGCCTGGCGGTTGGTTTTCGCGCCAACGTGTGGAATATCGGCGCCGAGGGGCAGTATATTATGGGTGGCGTTGCCGCTAGCGCGGTGGCCTTGTATTTTTACGAATCCGAAGGCCCGCATATTCTTTTGTTGATGGTTGTTGCGGGTAGTATCGGTGGCATGATGTGGGCATCGGTTCCGGCATTTCTAAAGACGCGCTTCAATACCAATGAGATCCTGGTTTCGCTGATGCTGGTTTACGTGGCGCAGCTGATGGTTTCCTGGTTGGTACACGGGCCGATGAAGGATCCAGACGGCTTCAACTTTCCGCAGTCGCGTATGTTTGAAGACTCTGCCTTATTACCGATGTTAATCGAAGGTACGCGGCTCAATGCTGCCTTCCTGTTCGCGCTGTCCGCCCTGGTGGTCGGCTATATTTTCATGTATCGCAGTTTTTTTGGTTTTCAGATGCAGGTTGCCGGGTTTGCCAAAAATGCCGCACGCTATGCCGGGTTTTCCGCAAAACGCATGATCTGGGTTGGTCTTTTGAGCGGCGGCGGTATGGCGGGCCTGGCCGGAATGTCGGAAGTGGCAGGACCGATGGGTCAGCTTACCGAGCATGTTTCCAACAACTATGGCTTTGCCGCGATTATTGTCGCGTTTGTCGCGCGCTTGAACCCAATCGGTATTTTCTTCGCCAGCCTGTTGATGGCGCTGCTTTACCTGGGTGGTGAACAGGCACAGCAATACATGAATCTGCCATCGTCGATATCGAATGTATTCCAGGGCATGCTGCTGATGTTCCTGCTCGGCTCGGATGTTTTTATTACCTATCGATTAACCTGGAAGCGAGGCTGACGATGAATATTGATATAATAGAATCGATGCTGTTTGCCACTATTGTGGCGGGCACGCCGTTGATCATCGTAGCACTGGGCCAGCTTGTTGCGGAAAAGTCAGGGGTGCTGAATTTAGGTGCCGAGGGCATGATGGCAATGGGTGCCGTGGCTGCATTTGCAGCCACCTTTCACACCGGAAATCCCTGGATTGGGGTTCTCGCTGGTATGCTAGCGGGTGCCTTAATGTCTATACTGTTTGCGGTGGTGGTACTGACCCTGATGGGGAATCAGGTTGCCACCGGGCTGGCGCTTTCAATATTTGGCGTTGGATTATCGGCATTCGTCGGCAAGCCTTATGAATCAGAGATTCTTGATACAGTGGCTACCTTCCGTATACCATTGCTCGCCGATATTCCTGTTATTGGCGGACCCTTATTTAATCAACAGCCACTGGTTTATTTTTCCTGGGCGATATTGGCCGCAATCGCCTGGTTTCTATACAGAAGCCGCCCGGGCCTGTTACTTCGTGCAGTGGGTGAATCGCCATCGTCAGCGCATTCGATTGGCTATTCGGTGATCAGGATTCGTTATCTGGCAACCCTGTTTGGTGGTGCTATGGCGGGTATAGGTGGGGCTTTCCTGTCGGTATTTTACACGCCGCTTTGGGTCGAAGGCATGGTGTCGGGTCGTGGCTGGATCGCCATTGCTCTCGTGGTATTTGCCACCTGGCGTCCGTTTCGCGTGATGGTCGGAGCCTACCTGTTTGGTGGTGTGATGATCGCGCAATTATTTGTGCAGGGTTCAGGACTGGATATCAACATTCCCTCACAGTTTTTATCGTCGCTACCCTATCTGGCAACGATTATTGTATTAGTGATCATTTCACGTGATCAGAATACCGTGCGCCTGAATGCGCCGGTTTCGTTGGGGCAGTCGTTTCGCCCGGACGCATAGAGGGATCGATAAATAAGCGGACAGAAATTACATTTGTCCATTGGTTCAGCAGGTATTAATAGTCGATAATATATTGTCTATATACGTACCCGCGTATACTAACTTGAAGCAAAAAATCCCAGGAGGATTATAAAAATGGTAATAAAAAGCGAACTCGCAAAGAAACTGGCGACGGCGACTCTGGTAGCTGTGGCAGGTTTGTTTAGCGCAACATCGATGGCGGCGCCTGATAGCGTCGGATTTGTCTATGTCAGTCCGATCGGTGACGCCGGGTGGACTTATCAACACGATCTGGGGCGGTTACAGATGGAGCGTGAAACCGGGGTGAAAACCAACTATGTTGAAAATGTTGCCGAAGGTGCTGACGCGGAACGTGTCATTCGTGAGATGGCCAAGCGCGGTGACAAGGTAATTTTCGCCACCAGTTTTGGCTATATGAACTTCATGTTGAAAGTATCAAAGCAATTCCCGAAAACCGCTTTTGTTCATGCTACCGGATACAAGATGGGCAAAAACATGGGCATTTACAATGCACGTTTTTACGAAGCCCGGTATCTGACAGGCGTTATTGCGGGCGAAATGACCAAATCCAATGTGCTCGGATATGTCGCAGCGTTTCCGATTCCCGAGGTATTACAGGGAATCAATGCGTTCATCAAAGGCGCTCGCAGTGTTAACCCGAAAGCTGAATTACGCGTGATCTGGGTAAATTCATGGTATGACCCGGGTAAAGAACGCCAGGCTTCAATGACACTGATGTCGCAAGGTGCTGATATTATTACTCATCACACCGATTCCACCGCAGTGGTGCAGGCGGCGGAAGAACAGGGCAAGTACGCGTTTGGTTATCACTCTGATATGTCCAAATATGGTCCAAAAGCACAACTGACTGCTGCCACGCATCACTGGGGCAATTATTACACCGCAACGGTGAAGGCAGTACAGGCTGGCACCTGGAAACCTGAAAGCACCTGGGGCGGCTACAAGGAAGGCATGATAAAGCTGGCTCCGTTAAACTCGGCGATTCCCGCCGAATTGCGCGGACGTATCGCCAGCATGGAGAAGCAACTAGCTAATGGCACGCTGCACCCATTTGCCGGCCCGGTGGTCGATCAGGATGGTAAAACTCGTATAGCTGCCGGTAAAACTATGAGTGACGGCGATTTGAGTAAGATGGATTTTTATGTTCAGGGCGTGGTAAGTAAACTACCCAAATAGTAAACAGCGATAAAATCATGAGTACGGGATCGCATAAAAGGTGATCCCGGCTCACGATAAAATTGGTTGATAACAATCTTTCACTGACAAAATTGAAGTTCATTTAATGGAAGCTTATCTCCTCGATTGGGCGAACTTGCTGATCCGCTGGTTGCACCTGATCACCGGTGTGGCCTGGATCGGCGCCTCTTTTTATTTCGTCATGCTCGACAACTCGCTATCAAAACCGGCCAGGGATGAAGATGGCAAGCGAGGTGTATCGGGAGAATTGTGGGCGGTACACGGCGGTGGCGTATACCAGAGCCAGAAGTTTCTCGCTGGACCGTTAGGCGAGCCGCTATCCGAACATTTGCATTGGTCGAAGTGGGAAGCCTATACCACCTGGCTTTCGGGCATGGCTTTGCTCGCCATCATTTACTGGTTTGGCGCAAATACCTACCTGATTGATCAGCAGATCATGCCGTTGACACCGCTTGTCGCTATATCAGTCAGCGTCGCATTTATCGTCGGTGGCTGGTTAGTCTACAACACGCTCTGCCAGGTATTGAAGGGCAAGGATACATTGCTTGCCGCGATCATTTTTATCTTCGTCATATTTTGCGACTGGTTACTGTTTCAGTTATTCAGCGCGCGTGCAGCTTATCTGCACGTCGGTGTAATGATGGGCTCTATCATGGTCGCCAACGTATTTTTTCATATTATCCCCGGGCAAAAGAGCATGGTCGCCGAGATCAGGGCAGGCCAGACGCCCGACCCCAAATACGGCCTCATTGGCAAGCAACGCTCGGTGCACAATACTTATTTCACCCTGCCGGTTTTATTTATCATGATCAGCAACCATTACCCGATGACCTACAGCAATGAAAATGGCTGGATGGTGCTAGGATTTGTGATGATGGCTGGTGTACTGATCCGGCAATATTTCGTCCAGCGCCACAGCGGTAATGCCAACATGGCCTTACCCGCGATCGGCATTGTTTTATTGCTGGCGATGGTTGTCTACCTGATGCCTACGACACCCGGGGGCAATCAATCTACCTCGATTAGCGATGCACAGATGCAACAGGTGGTAAGTGCTCGCTGCGTCGCCTGTCACGCCCAGTCACCGACCCACCCTGGCTTTGTTAGCCCTCCCCTTGGCGTAATACTCGAGACCATTGAACAGATAGAGCAACACGCAGTAAAAATTGCGACTACAGTACAAACGCGCTATATGCCGCTCGGCAACCTGACGCAAATGACCGATCAGGAGCGAGCCTTGATAGCTAGCTGGTACGCGCAAACTTTAGCTGCGCAATAACCTGCAACGATGAACAGCCAAGCGAAAACGCTGGACGACGACAGCTGCGACAAGGCCATCCGCGCCAGTTTCCTGCATTTTGTCGGTGACCCGGACGAGCAGGCCGATGCCTGCGAATATATTGAGGACGGGCTGTTAATTCTGAAACAGGGAAAGGTGACCGCGCTGGGCGAGGCTCGCGACTGGCTCGATTTTTTACCCGACGGTGCTGAATTAGACGATTATTCCGGTAAGTTAATCATGCCCGGATTTTTCGATACCCATACGCATTACCCGCAAACCGATATGATTGCCAGTTACGGCGCGCAGTTGCTCGAATGGCTGGAAAAATACACCTTTCCGACCGAGCGCCAGTTTGGCGATCGCAGCTTTGCCGATGGCGTAGCCGAATTTTTTTGCGACGAACTACTGCGCAACGGCACCACTAGCAGTGCCGTATTTGCCACCATCCATCCCGAATCGGTCGATGCCATTTTTAGTGCCGCGCAAAAACGCGACATGTGCCTGATTGCCGGCAAGGTGATGATGGACCGCAATGCCCCCGACTATCTTTGCGACACGG
Source organism: uncultured bacterium (assembly GCA_965370015.1). GTDB lineage: Bacteria > Pseudomonadota > Gammaproteobacteria. Next base: position 15,202 of record CBDUSZ010000032.1, read on the forward strand.
CCGAATCGAGTTATACGCAAAGCGCCGAATTGATTGAACGCTGGCACCGCAAGGGCCGCTCGTTGTATGCGGTAACCCCGAGATTTGCCCCGACCTCTAGCGAACAGCAACTCGAAGCGGCCGGGCAATTGCTGAAGCAGTTCCCCGGCCTTTACCTGCAGTCGCACGTGGCGGAAAACCATGCCGAGGTGGCCTGGGTGGCGAAATTATTTCCGGCGCGGCGCAGCTATCTCGATGTCTACGATCATTATGGTTTACTGGGTGAGCGCTCGATCTACGGGCATTGTATACATCTGGACGAAATCGACCGCCAACGTATGGCGGAAACCGGGGCGGCGATGGCGTTTTGTCCCACTTCGAATTTATTTTTAGGCAGCGGTCTGTTTAGTATCGCCGATGCCCAGCAGAAGAATATAAGGGTCGGTGTGGCGACCGATGTCGGTGGCGGCACCAGTTTTAGCATGCTGCAGACATTGAACGAGGCGTACAAGGTTTGCCAGATGGCTGGTCAAACACTGACCTCGATGAAGGCGTTTTACCTGGCGACACTGGGTGGCGCGAAATCACTTTATCTGGATGCGCAGCTGGGTAATTTTGCGGTGGGAAAGGATGCCGATTTCGTCGTGCTGGACCTGGCTGCGACACCGATTATGCAACGGCGCATGGCGCAGGCTGATTCAATTGAAGATCAATTATTTGCGTTGATGATGATGGGCGATGACCGCGCGGTGCATGCGACCCATGTCATGGGTCAATGCCGCTACAGTCGAGTCTAAAGATTATGCCGAGCCTGCTATTAGAACACGCGCAAGTGCTGGTCACTATGAACAGGGATCGTGCTGAAATAGCCGATGGCGCGGTATTCGTCGACGGCAGGCAGATTCAATGTGTCGGTACCTCCGGCGAAGTGCGGCAATGGCTACTGGATAACAAGCAGCAAGCCGATCGGGTAATAGATGCCAGTGGTACGGTGATATTGCCCGGACTGGTCAACTGTCATCATCACCTGTATCAAACCCTGACCCGTAGTATCGGTACTGCGCAAGGATTGTCACTGTTCGACTGGTTGACGACGCTTTATCCGATCTGGGCGCAAATGGACAGTGAAGCGGTTTATCTCAGCGCTAAACTTGGCCTGGTGGAATTGATGCTGTCGGGTGCCACCACGGTTGCCGATCATCTCTACCTGTTTCCCAACGATGCAAAACTGGACGACGAGATACGGGCCGCGGAAGAACTCGGGGTACGTTTTCATCCGACGCGGGGTAGCATGAGCCTGGGGCAGAGCCAGGGCGGATTACCGCCCGACGATGTCTGTGAAGATGAAGATGATATCCTCGCCGATTGCAAGCGTGTGATCGAGACCTTTCATGATCCAGCGCCACTGTCGATGTTGCGCATCGGTCTCGCGCCCTGCTCGCCGTTTAGTGTCAGCGCCGATTTGATGAAAAAAACCGCCGCGCTTGCGCGTCAGTATCCAGCCGTGAATCTGCATACCCATCTGGCTGAGACCATCGATGAAGATCGATTTTGCCAGCAGCAGTTCGGCATGCAACCGCTGGAATATATGCAAAGCCTGGGCTGGACCGGCGACGATGTCTGGTTCGCACACGTGGTGAGTGCGGACCACGATGAAATAGCGACGCTGGCGGCGACGCGAACCGGCGTCTGCCATTGCCCGAGCAGTAACATGATTCTCGCTTCGGGCATTGCGCCGATTCGTGCGATGCGTGACGCGGAGGTACGAGTTGGACTCGGTGTCGATGGCTCGGCCAGCAATGATGGTAACCATTTACTGGGTGAGGCACGACAGGCGATGTTATTGCAACGTGTGGGCTGGCCCGGATTTGAGTCTAACGCTGGCCGATTTTCCGCCCGCGAAGCGCTCGAGATTGCCACCCTCGGCGGTGCGGCGGTACTGGGGCGTGATGATATCGGTAGCCTGGAGAGTGGCAAGGCAGCCGATCTGGTTGCTTTTCGAGTGGACGACCTGCAACATGCTGGTGGTTTGAGTGACCCGGTTGCCGCACTGCTGACCTGCGCGCCCGGCAGCGCCTGGTTGTCGGTAATCAATGGTGCGGTGGTAGTGGAAAATGGCGAAATTCCCGGTCTCGACATCAATGCTTTAGTGACCAGGCATAACCAATTGTCACGGCAGCTGCTCGAAAAAGCGGGTGCTAACTAAAAAACAATTTTTGAGGCGCTAGAAATAAGATGAGTGACAATATTCCTGATTTTGTTAATGACTGGATTAATCTTGCGCAGCAGCGACTGGGCGCGAAACCCATTTATTGCAGCGACGATTTTTTTGCCGAGTGCAGCCGTATGCTGGAGCCGCAGGACCCGGTATTCATCGACGGTAAATTTGACGATAACGGCAAATGGATGGATGGCTGGGAAACGCGCCGCCGTCGTAACGGCGGTTATGATTACGCCATTGTGCAACTAGGGCTTGCGGGAACTATCAAGGGCATCGATATCGATACCACTCATTTCAGCGGAAACTATCCGCCGGCAGCGTCGCTCGACGCCTGTAACAGCGCGGGCGATCCCGATGAAAAAACCAGCTGGGTAAACCTGGTCCCGTCGGTTAGTCTGAATGGCAACAGTCACCATTATTTCGAAATTAACGAAAGCCAGAGCTTCACCCATATACGCCTGAATATTTACCCGGATGGCGGTATTGCACGCCTGCGCATTTATGGTCAGGTGCAATGCGACTGGAGCGAAAAAGATGCAAATACCATTCATAATCTGGCCGCAACCGAGCACGGTGCCAGGGCAATTGCCTGGAACGATGCGCATTTTGGTTCGGCCGCGAACCTGCTGGCGCCGGGACGTGGCGTCAATATGGGTGATGGCTGGGAGACGCGCCGACGGCGTGAGCCGGGTAATGACTGGTGTATCATCGAACTCGGACATGTAGGCATAATCGAGCAGGCGATAGTCGATACCGCGCATTTCAAGGGTAACTATCCGGATCGTTGTTCGCTACAGGCAGCATTGGTCGAGAGTGGTACCAGCGATTCTATTATCACCCAAAGCATGTTCTGGCCCGAGCTTTTACCGGCCAGCAAACTCGAAATGGACAACATCCACGAGTTCACCGAAACCATAAAGGCGATCGGCCCTGTCAGCCATGTGCGCTTAAACCTGTTTCCAGATGGAGGCGTTAGTCGCCTGCGCTTGTTTGGCAAAATTAGCTGAGGAATAGTTATGAGCACCGAGAAACTGGCAGTCATGCCACTCACGCAAGAAGCGTTTGCGCCTTATGGCGATGTGATAGAAAGCGAAGGTCGCGATTCATATTTTATCAACAACGGAATGGCCGAGCGCTTTCATGCGCTCGCACGGGTCGAGACTGGGGGAGATGAGGCTTATGCGGTAATCAGCCTGGTCAAAAGCAAGAAATTTGAGTTACCGCGCAAGGTCGATCATGTCGAACATCACCCTCTCGGAAGCCAGGCTTTCCTGCCCATCGATCAAACGCCGTTTGTCGTTGTAGTCGCCAGGGCCGGTGAAGCGCCGACACCTGATCAACTACAGGCTTTTGTTACGAATGGCCGGCAGGGTATCAATTATCACGCGGGTACCTGGCACCATGTACTGTTGACGCCCTACGCGGCGATGGATTTTTTATGCGTCGACCGGGCCGGTGAAGGCAACAACTGTATCGATCATTTTTTCGACGAGGATCAGCACCGGGAGTTGATGATCCCTCAGGGTAGATAAAATAGACTCTTTCCTAATACCCGTAGAGTCGAATTCATTCGACCAATCAAGATCGAAACCGGTAGACCGGTCGAATGAATTCGATCAAACGCCGTTTGTCGTTGTAGTCGCCAGGGCCGGTGAAGTGCCGACACCTGATCAACTACAGGCTTTTGTTACGAATGGCCGGCAGGGTATCAAT
>CBDUSZ010000033.1:0-18898 GCA_965370015.1 uncultured bacterium
CAGGCTGATGCGACGCTTACTGAATACGGTGGTCCGAAAGGCAAAGAACCAACGCGATACGGCGACTGGGAGAAAAACGGTCGCTGCATCGACTTTTAGCATCGATACTTACCCGGCGTTGATTCAGAATAGCGCTATTTTTACCGACTGGACATCCGAATGACGCCACACAGCAAAATGCCTTTGTCTCCGCATTTGCAAATTTATCGATTGCCGCTTAGCGCACTCTTATCTGTCATTCACCGGGCTACTGGCGTGGTACTTGGGTTGGGTGCCCTGGCATTAGTACTAGTATTGGCCGCCGCGGCAAATAGCGCTGGAACATATGCGGAAATTTACCAACATCTAGATAGCTGGTACGGTCAGATATTTTTACTCGGCCTGACTTTTTCATTGTATTTACACTTCTGCAATGGCATTCGTCACCTGTTTTGGGACGTCGGCCTGGGTTTCGAGCTTGATACCGTAGACAGGACCGCAAAACTGGCAATTTTTGCTGCAATTGTATTCACCGGTGCAACCTGGCTAGTTGCTGCAAATATGGCAGGTTAGGCAAAATGAATAACTTAAGCACAGCCTTATCTAAGGTCAAAGGACTGGGTTCAGCCAGGACAGGGACGACTCATTTCTGGCATCAGCGATTAACAGCACTGATGTTAATACCATTGGTTCTGTGGTTTGGATTCAGTATTGCGGCTATGCCGGTAGACCACGCAACTTTGACCGGCTGGGTTGCCCACCCCGCAGTGACGATTGCTTTAATTCTGTTGATACTCTCCGCTTTCTACCACACCCAGCTAGGCATACAAGTCGTCATTGAAGACTATGTATCTACCCATTTAACTAGAACCATCAGCATAATAATTATCAATTTTCTGTGTCTGTTATTCGCCATTATCGGTGTCGTAGCCGTGTTAAAAATTACCCTTGGAAGCTGATTGATGACACAGGAATACAAAATTACTGATCATACCTATGATGTTGTTATAGTCGGAGCTGGCGGAGCCGGCTTGCGTGCGACCCTGGGCATGGCGGCCGCGGGTCTATCCACCGCCTGTATCACTAAAGTATTTCCCACCAGAAGTCATACGGTTGCCGCCCAGGGGGGCATGAGCGCTTCGTTGGGTAACATGGGACCCGATTCCTGGCAGTGGCACATGTACGATACGATTAAAGGCTCCGACTGGTTGGGAGATCAGGATGCAATCGAATACATGTGCCGAGAAGCGGTGCCCGCGGTAATCGAGCTCGAGCACTATGGGGTGCCATTTTCGCGTACCGCGGAAGGCAAAATCTACCAACGTCCTTTCGGCGGCATGACAACTAATTACGGTGAAGGTATTGCACAACGCACCTGTGCTGCCGCTGATCGCACCGGGCATGCAATATTACACACACTCTACCAACAATCGCTCAAGCACAAGGCCGAGTTTTTCATCGAATACTTCGCCATTGACCTGATTATGGACGCCGGTGTTTGCCGGGGAGTCATCGCCTGGGATCTGGCCACTGGCGAGATGCATCGCTTCCGTGCACATACCGTGGTATTGGCTACCGGTGGCTGTGGTCGAGCTTATTTCTCTGCAACCTCGGCGCATACCTGCACCGGAGACGGTAATGCGATGGTTTTGCGGGCCGGTCTGCCGTTACAGGATATGGAGTTCGTACAGTTTCATCCGACCGGTATTTACGGTGCCGGGGTGTTAATCACCGAGGGTGTGCGTGGTGAAGGTGGTTACCTGACCAATTCGGAGGGTGAACGCTTTATGGAGCGCTATGCGCCGAATGCCAAAGACCTGGCCTCTCGCGATGTGGTGAGCCGCTCAATGACTATAGAAATTAACGAGGGCAGGGGAGTCGGAGCGAATAAGGATCATATCCATTTACACCTTGAACATCTGGGCTCCGAAGTAATAGACGAGAGGTTGCCCGGTATTTCCGAATCGGCAGAAATCTTTGCAGGAGTGGACGTCAGTAAAGCGCCAATTCCGGTATTGCCGACCGTGCATTATAATATGGGCGGGATTCCAACCAATTATCACGGCGAAGTAGTCACCTTGAAAGATGGCGACCCGGATACAGTTGTTGTCGGGCTCATGGCAATCGGCGAAGCCGCCTGCGTTTCGGTGCATGGCGCCAATCGTCTCGGGTCTAACTCCTTACTCGATATTGTCGTGTTCGGGCGTGCCGCGGCATTACGCGCAGCAGAAATCATCAAACCGGGCGCTGCGCATAAAGCTGTTTTAGAAGAAAGCACTGAATCTATCATTTCTCGCTTTGATGGCTTGCGCAATGCCGCGGGTAACACTTCCACAGCACAGATTCGCGACAACATGCAACGCACTATGCAAAAGCATGCGGCGGTATTTCGCACGGGCGATTCGATGCAGCAAGGCATGGAAAAAATGAACCAGGTATTCGATAGTTTTGACGATGTCCAGGTCTCAGATCGCAGTTTGATCTGGAATACCGACCTGGTCGAAACCCTGGAACTCGAAAACCTGCTGTTACAGGCACAATCCATCATTCAGGGTGCTTTAAATCGAACCGAAAGCAGGGGTGGCCACGCCCGCGAAGATTATAGCGAACGCGACGACGAAAACTGGATGAAGCATACCCTGGCCTGGGTAGACGATGACGGTAAAGTACGCTTCGATTATCGTCCGGTGCACATGTATACCTTGAGCGATGAATGTGAAGTCATTCCGCCCAAAGAACGCGTTTACTAATTCATAGAACCTAAGGGGATCTTCGATGGCTGAATTTTCTTTACCCGCCAATTCTGTTGTAAAACAGGGCAAGCTTTTCAAGGCTGCCGAAGGTGTGACTAATATCAGGCGGTTTATCGTCTACCGATACGACCCTTCAACTGGCGAGAACCCTTATACCGACACCTACGAAGTCGACATGGATACCTGCGGGCCGATGGTACTCGATGGTTTATTGCAAATTAAAGACCAGATCGATTCAACCCTGTCGTTGCGACGTTCATGCCGTGAGGGAATTTGTGGTTCCTGTTCGATGAACATCAATGGTAGCAACACACTGGCCTGCACGCAGTCGATCAGCGAAATAAAAGGAGATGTTAAGGTATATCCACTGCCACATCAGCCGATCATAAGAGACCTGGTGTCCGATTTGACCAATTTTTATGCGCAATACGCATCGATTGAGCCCTGGATGAAAACCGATTCGGCTACGCCACCAGATCGCGAGCGCCTGCAATCGAAACAGGACCGTGAAAAGCTCGACGGCCTGTACGAGTGCATCCTCTGTGCCTGTTGTTCTACTAGTTGCCCGAGCTATTGGTGGAACAGCGATCGTTATCTGGGCCCCGCCGCCTTGCTCAATGCCTATCGCTGGATAGTCGACAGTCGCGACGAAGCTGCCGGTGACAGGCTTGACGATCTTGAAGACCCTTTTAAATTATACCGTTGCCACACAATCATGAATTGCGTCAAGGTTTGTCCCAAAGGCTTAAACCCGGCACTGGCAATTGCAGAAACCAAGAAACTACTCGTACAGCGAAAAATGTAATGTGCGAAGTATCACGTTTGCGTTGGCTATGTCGAAGAGGAATGAAGGAACTCGATTTAGTCCTGACTAGTTACCTCGATTCGCAGTATGCAAGGGCCAGCGAAGCGGAAAAAAATGGGTTTAAAAATCTACTGGAAATGCCCGACCCGGCTCTTTACGCACTCTTGATAGGACGACAAACCAGCCCTGATCGCAGCATCGAAAGAGTAGCACAGTGCATAAGAAATACTTTCAGGGAACTGCTGAACGAGTCATGACCGGGGTTAAAATTAGAAACTTTAATATGCAGTTGTATAAGCTCAAACAATCATCGACCCTCAACCTGTTTTCAATCGCACTTTATTGTGCGGTGATTGTTGCAGCTAGCACTTTACTACCTGGCATGATTTTAATATCCGGCTCGCTAATTGTGTTGGCTGTGCTACTCCTAATTAGAGACCAATGCAGGTTTAGACTGCTAAAATCACAGGATCCTATTTCAGTTACATTGCGTGACAGTACTACTAGAGTTGAGATAAACCACCTCGGTGATCATCTTCAGTTTGACCGGTTCAGATTATTTTCCAATCGGTGGTTTCTTATTCTGCAAATGAAAAATGAAAAGGTCACTAAAAACATCATACTATTATCGGATCGATTCGACACCATCAATGAATATTTGCGCTTCAGATATCGGATAATCAACATGAGTAGAAATCAGCATGTTGCTTGAACTGGACCCAGTTCGTTCAGGACACTCTATCACCCCGAATAGTTTTTCTGGTTTAATGGATCTTTACGAATGCAATTACATGCGTTTGCGCAAACTAGTACCCGATTTAAGCATCGCAGATCAGATGATTTCCTCGACGCCTGGCCATTCAGATTTGTATTTGAGCGTTAAACAACGATGTAAATACACCACGATGCTTAGCATGACCTATCGATTTGAGAAATCTGGATATTATCTTTTTGAACCCGACCTGCATTTGAAGGTTTACCATGACGCCAGACTGGTTGAAGTTCAGCATCTGCTCAAAAGGCATCACGGTCTGATTCAAAGCGATCGCCTGTTACCGCATAAATGGATGATGAATCGATTTCTATTCAAATGGCTAGGCTTTTGCCTGTTTCAGGGCCATTACTTTCAACCCATGAGACAATTCAAATATAATATAAATTACATTAGATAAGTAACGTATCTATCTGATAAATAATATTATACTAATACATATCCATATCGAGTTACAAATACATCTTGACCTTCCGCAACGCTTGGATTAAATTCCTGACTGAATTAGTCAGGAATTATGGAAAAAGCCATGCAATTGTCTACTAAAGGTCGTTATGCGGTAACTGCAATGATGGATATAGCGTTACACCAAAAAATGGGGCCGGTAACTCTCGCCGAGATATCTCAGTGCCAGGGTATCTCGCTGTCATACCTGGAACAACTTTTCTCTAAGCTCAAAAAACGAGGTCTGGTCAAAGGTGTGAGAGGGCCGGGTGGTGGGTATACGCTTGCCAAATCTCCCGATCAAATTTCAATTGCCGACATTATCCAGTCTGTTGATGAAAAACTGGATATGACCAAATGCGGTGGCAAGGGTAATTGCTCAAATGGCGAGAAGTGTTTGACGCATCAATTGTGGTTTGACCTTTCCTGCAATTTATATAAGTTTTTAAGTGGGATAAAGCTCGATCAGTACGTCAATCGTCCTGATATTAATGAACTAGTAATAAAACAGGATGCCCAGTACGGACGATTTTTAAATCGCTCCATGGCTGTCGCCTGATGTAAATACCCGGAGACATTGTGAGTAACATCAATTTACCAATCTACCTCGACTATAGTGCAACTACCCCGATAGACGAGCGCGTGGCCGCCAAAATGGCGGAATATCTGACTATCGATGGACAATTCGGAAACCCCGCTTCGCGAAGTCATGAATTCGGCTGGAAGGCAGAGCAGGCGGTAGACCTGGCCAGGCAACAGGTAGCTGATCTGATTAATGCCGATCCACGCGAAATCGTCTGGACCAGTGGCGCAACCGAGTCGGATAACCTGGCTATCAAAGGGGCTGCACATTTTTACCGAAAAAAAGGCAATCACATCATTACCATCAAGACCGAACACAAGGCGGTTCTGGATACCTGTCGACAGCTCGAACGCGAAGGCTTTGAAGTCACTTATCTAGTCCCTGAAGATAATGGACTGATAGATTTGGAAAAACTGAAGGCGGCAACCACCGAGAAGACTATCCTGATCTCCGTGATGCATGTCAATAACGAGATCGGTGTTATTCAGGATATTGCGGCTATCGGAGAGTTCGCCCGTGATAACAAGATTATTTTTCATGTCGATGGCGCGCAATCAGCGGGCAAAGTCGAAATCGATATTAATACCCTGAAAGTCGATTTGATGTCATTTTCCGCACATAAAATTTATGGTCCTAAAGGTATCGGAGCGCTTTATGTGCGTCGTAAACCACGGGTTCGACTCGAGGCACAAATGCACGGTGGTGGTCACGAAAGAGGCCTCAGGTCGGGCACTTTGGCAACCCATCAAATCGTCGGCATGGGCGAGGCATTTCGAATCGCCAGGGAAGAAATGGCTAGTGAAAATGACCGTATTCGCATGCTGCGTGATCGCCTGTACAACGGTTTGAAAAATGATGAGGAAGTATATCTCAATGGTGACTTTGAACATCGAATCGCTGGCAACCTGAATATCAGCTTCAATTTTGTTGAGGGTGAGTCACTAATTATGGCTTTGCGCGATCTTGCAGTTTCTTCTGGCTCGGCCTGTACTTCGGCAAGCCTGGAGCCATCTTACGTTTTACGCGCACTGGGTCGCAACGACGAATTGGCGCATAGTTCGATTCGCTTCACCATAGGGCGTTACACCACGGCCGAAGAAATCGACTACACCGTCGACCTGGTGCGAAACGCAGTCGAGAAACTACGTGATCTTTCACCACTCTGGGATATGTACAAAGATGGTATAGATTTGAATTCTGTTGAATGGGTAGCACATTAATAGCTACATTTTGAGGAAGTAATCATGGCATATAGCGAAAAAGTTCTGGATCATTATGAAAACCCGCGTAACGTTGGTGTGATTGATGACGATCTAACGGTAGGCACCGGCATGGTCGGCGCCCCTGCCTGTGGTGACGTAATGAAGCTGCAAATCAAGGTTGGTGAAAACGGTATCATCGAAGATGCGAAATTTAAAACCTACGGCTGTGGGTCAGCGATTGCATCAAGTTCACTGGTGACCGAATGGGTGAAAGGCAAGAGTCTTGACGAGGCAGCAAAGATCAGGAATACGCATATTGCAGAGGAATTGTCTCTGCCACCGGTAAAAATCCACTGCTCGGTACTGGCTGAAGATGCAATCGCAGCCGCGATTGAGAATTACCGCCTGAAAAATCAATAATTATCATTAAACAAGCCCGTTGCATACGGGCTTGTTTTTTTATATTTGCCGAATTTTTCGGTGCCTGCTGTAGTAATTTGTAGCAAAACCCTACATTTAATCCGACCGCGTTCACGATACATCCCATTGTGAATATTTGATCTGCTATCGCTATTGTTAAGATAGCAGCCTGATAAGCCAGGCTCGCGGGATTTCGCTGTTGTACGATGAAATATTTTCCCATTTTTATAAATATTAGCGACAGGTACTGCCTGGTCGTGGGTGCTGGAGGTATAGCAGTACGAAAGGTCGAACTACTGTTGAAGGCAGGCGCGAAGGTTAGGGTTGTGGCAAAGAACTTGTGCCCGGCAATGTCGGCCCTGCAGCAGCAGCACGATTTTGAATGCCAGGTCAGGAAATATAAAAAATCAGACATTGAAAATGTCGATCTGATTATAGCCGCGACTAACGATCGCCAGTTAAATGCCAGCATATCCAGTTTAGCCAGATCGAAGCATATACCTGTCAATGTGGTAGATAACCCGCATCTGTGTAGTTTTATTATGCCGTCTATTGTCGATAGAGATCCTGTGCAAATTGCGGTTTCGACCGGTGGTGCTTCACCAGTTTTGGCAAGGTTGTTGCGATCCCAACTCGAAAGTACCATCCCCGCCGCCTATGGTGAACTCGCAAAGCTTGCCGATGACTGTCGCGATAGAGTCAAGCAGGCGTTCCCAAAAGTGGAAGAAAGACGTAAGTTTTGGGAATCCGTACTGGAAGGTACCGTGGCCGAATACGTGCTTTCGGGTCGCCTCGAAGACGCCAGAGACCTGCTTAATAACCTGCTTAAAACTTCAGCGGCCGATGCAGACTATATGGGCGAGGTTTATCTTGTTGGCGCCGGCCCGGGCGACCCCGATTTATTAACCTTCAAGGCGCTGCGTTTAATGCAAAAATGTGATGTGGTGATATATGACCGGCTCGTATCCGAACCTATACTCGACATGGTTCGGCGCGATGCGGAGAAAATATATGCTGGAAAATCACGCCAACAACACAGTATCTCGCAGGGAAACATCAATCAACTACTGGTGCGATTGGCCAAAGAGGGAAAACGCGTACTCAGGTTAAAAGGCGGTGATCCCTTTATATTTGGCCGTGGTGGTGAAGAGATTAGTGAGTTAATCGAAAACAATATCGGCTTTCAGGTAGTACCTGGTATCACCGCTGCTTCCGGTTGCACCACTTATGCCGGCATCCCTCTTACCCATCGCGATCATTCACAGGCGTGTATTTTTGTCACCGGACACAGAAAAGAGGGTAATAGCGAGCTGAATTGGGAAATGTTGAGTCACTCGAATCAGACAGTGGTATTTTACATGGGTCTGGATAATGTAAAACACATTTGCGAATCGCTCAAGGCACATGGTCGCGACCAGTCCACACCTGCCGCCCTGATTGAAAAGGGCACCACATCTGTACAGCGAGTTTTTATCGGTGATTTAAATACCTTAGCTGATATCGTTGAACGAAATGATGTGCGGGCACCTACCTTGATCGTTGTTGGCGAGGTGGTTGACTTGCATGAAAAACTGCATTGGTACAAACCCGGTAAAGAAATAAAATAACCTGGGGGAACCGTGCAGAAAGCTGAGAATGGTCTAAACCGGTCCGATCCTTATTGCTTTCAGTCTAGACTGGTTCATCGGCCGCGATAATAGGGGCGACATTCTGTTAATTTTACTGCTACATTAGCTGTGCTATCTATTATATTTTTTGTTAAATGACCCGCGGCATCGAGTTACTTCATATTGGAAATTTCGACAATGCGTCAAGGACATAAAAGTGATCGGGTCAGGGCTCGGATTCTGCTTCCTTTCACGTTTGTCATTCTGTCGGTAATCACCGCCTTTGTGGTTGCCGCGTTTGTCCATGAAGACCGTGACCACGAGCGAGATTTAAGTGAAAGAGTAGCCGCCGTGGAACGTCTGTTTCGACAGGGGCTAGAGAAAGACGCTTTTATGATGCAGGCGGCTCTGGCCGCGCTTTCTCGTGACAATGGCATCAAACAGGATTTTCTTCAAGGTAATCGCGATGCATTACTCAGGAGAGTCTGGCCGATATTTGACGAACTTCGGCAGAGTAACCGAATCACTCATTTATATTTTACCGGACCGAACCGGGTTAATTTCCTGCGTGTTCATCAGCCCAACCGCCACGGCGATGTCATTGACCGTATCACTACCTTACGCGCAGCAGAAGTACAGGAGGCTGCGCGCGGTATCGAACTGGGACCGCTGGGCACCTTTACCTTACGCGTTGTCGTGCCCTGGTACAAAGATAGCCAACTTATTGGTTTTCTTGAATTGGGCAAAGAAATTAACCACATCACCGAAGATGTCCATGGCATTCTCGGGGTTGATCTGCTGGTTCTGGTTTACGAAAAGTTCCTCAATCCTCATTTATGGGAGAAAGGCCGACAGATGCTTGGCCACCAGGATGACTGGGAGCATTTCGGCACCACCCTGGTTGTCGGCCGCGCCATGGAGGTGATACCGAAAGCACTGATTAAAATTCTAGATCAGCAAGAGTACTCCTATGAGAAGGTGTTACGGATTGTTGAGGCGGGCAGAAACCTTTACATCGCTTTTCTGCCACTTACCGATATTTCGGGACGCGAAGTTGGTAATTTCATTGTTGTCCAGGATGTCACCGGGCTGCGCGCCGGGTTCCATAATTCAATGGCCATGATTGCCACTGTGTCTATTTTTGTCGGTGGAATCGTATTCGTGATTTTTTATATAGTCCTGGGTAAGGTGGAACGCGGTTACCGACATCAGCGCGAGATAGAGCTTCAGCTGGCACAGGTCAATACCGAGCATCATAAAATTGTCCAGGTCGAGAAACTTTCCGCGATGGGGCTTATGGTCGGTGAAATCGCACACCAATTAAACAACCCCCTGGCAGGTGTGGTCAACATGGCACAGCTAGCCGAGCGTGAAATCGATGACCCCGAGCGTATGAAGGAGCTGTTAGCTGAAATCGCCAGCGCGGGAAAAGACTGTCACGCATTTGTGCGGCGTATGCTGGATTTCACCAAGCTTTCCAGCTTTGAACACAAGCCAACCGATATGAATCACCTGATTGAGGAGACAGTTTCCCTGTTTGAGGAGAGCGCAGGGAGGGATACCAGGGTAATCATTGAACCCGCCCCGGATACGCCGATCCTGGATGTGGATCCAGTTTTAATTCGCCATGCTTTGTTCAATCTGCTATCCAACGCCGCGCAGGCGAATCCACCTGGAGCGACGATTAGCGTACAGCTTTCTGAAGGTGAACGCAGCGAAGGGCATCAGCCCGGATGGTGTTTGTCAGTTGCTGACCAGGGGCCGGGGATACCTGCAGATGATCTGGATAAAATTTTTACACCGTTTTTCACCACCCGCAGCGAAGGCACGGGACTGGGTTTACCGGTAGTCCAGCATGTGGCAATGCTGCACGAAGGCGACATCAGTGCAGTAAATTGCATAGATGGTGGCGCGCTTTTTGCATTATGGTTACCTGATACAAGAAACTTTACATGATGAATCCGGAGACCGGAATGGCGCAAAAGTTACTCATTGTCGATGACGACAGACATATGCGAGTTCTGCTTGAAGGCGTTTTCCGGGGGAAGCCGCTACAAACGCAGTTCGCCTGTGACGCGGCCGAGGCACGCCGCCTGTTCGATGCTACAGATTTCAATCTGATCATCATGGATCAGCGATTACCCGACGGTAACGGTCTCGACCTGCTACGCGAAATGCGCATTGAACGTCCGCGTCAGGTAGCCATTCTGATCACCGGATACGCCGATGTACGCGATGCCGTACGAGCCGTGCGCGAGGGCCTGTTCGATTACCTGACCAAGCCATTTGAAGACCTTGAAGCATTGGAGGCGGTAGTTGAAAAAGCCCTCGAACTGGATGGCGCCTACCGGGAAATCAACAGCCTCAAGGAATCTATGGAATCCGGCGGCGTGCCCGTTCACATTGGCCATTCGCCGGCATCGCTGGCTTTACAAACCCAGATCCGGCAAGTGGCCCCGCTCGACATCACGGTTTTAATTGAAGGTGAAAGTGGCACCGGTAAGGAACTCGCCGCCAAGAGCATACATGCTCTCAGTCAGCGTGCCAGGCGGCGGTTTCTGGAGGTCAATTGCGGTGCGCTATCCGAACAACTTCTGGAAAGCACTCTTTTCGGCTATGAGAAAGGCGCCTTTACCGGGGCGGTCAGGACTACGCCGGGCTACCTCGAAGAAGCCGATGGCGGTACTTTGTTTCTCGACGAAATCACCGACATGAGCCCCAAGCTCCAAAGCAGCCTGTTGCGTGTGTTGCAGGAACATACCTTTTCACGTCTAGGTGGTACGCAGACTCATTCCAGCGACTTTCGACTGGTCTGTGCGACGAACCGAAAACTCATAGATGAAGTAAAGGTGGGTAACTTCCGCGAAGACCTTTATTACCGTATCAATGTAATATCCCTTAATATCCCACCGTTGCGCAACCGGGGTGAGGATATCGTGCCGTTGGCGGTGCATTTTCTCGATCACTTTAACGCAAAATTCAAAAAATCCGCAGGTCCCCTTACACCCGAGGCTATCTACCTGCTTGAACATTTTTCATGGCCCGGAAACGTACGCCAGTTGCAACATACCATCGAAAAAGTGGTTGCCCTGCATTCGGGAGGGCCTGTCAGTTCTGTCGATCTGGATGATATAGCTCATGCTGTTGATGGCGACGATAATGAACTGCAGGCACTGCTCTCTTATCAGAAAGAACGCGCAGTATTCGAGCGTGAATACCTCACCCGCCTGCTGGAACAGGCCCAGGGTAATGTCTCGGAAGCTGCCCGCCTCAGTGGCATCCCCCGGCAAAATCTATACGTCCGTATGAAGCGGTGGGGGCTGTCATAAAATCGTGACAGATGTCGCTATTTGATGACACTTTTCTAGCTTATATACTGCCTGAAGGAATCGGTCAAAATATGAAGCCAGATATTACTAAAATCGATCGAGTACAAGCTGAAATTTCCAATATTCTCTGTAATTCGCTGATTTTAAAGCTTAAATAACCTAAACCCTACTGCCTTCGTGCAACCTGCAGGTTTGCCGTCCACTCGCCTCCCGCTGACTCGAAAACCCCTGTTTCTGCCCCTATTGTGCATTGGCACACAGATTGCAGTATTTAATTGTAAATCAATTTTTTTGTTATCTACTGGAAGGAGAAATATCATGAAACATCCCGCACTTGCAATAAGCATTGCTGCGCTTGTTGGCTTCGGAGGGCCCGCTTCTGCGGTCGATCCCGCGACCGTCGACTGGTCGCAAGTACCGACCACTGAAATAATTCTTTTTTACCCCGGGCAATCTACCTATCAATGGCTGCGCAGCCCCGAACATAAACGCGCGGACATGCAGACCATTGAAGGTCAGGCCTGCGTTGCCTGCCACAAGGACGAGGAAAGAGAACTGGGCGAACTTCTAGTTAAAGAGGGCCGCCTGGAACCGATGCCCGTCGAAGGCAAGAATGGCGTGATCGATCTGGGTTTCCAGGTCGCCTACGACAGCGAGAATGCCTACTTCCGTTTCCAGTGGAAGACGCTCAATGACTATGCTGGCACGGCCCACCCTTATTACCGCTATGATGGTAAAGAGTGGAAGGTGTTTGGTTATCCGAAACTGGATGAGGTGGTACAAAACGGTGAGCAACCAGGTATCTATGAAGACCGTATGTCAATAATAATCGACGACGGATCGGTTCCGATGTTTGCTAATCAAGGCTGCTGGTTGACCTGCCACGATGGTGAGCGGGACAATCCTGATCGTCCCGATACTGCAGATGTGAAGGCCAATCAACTGTTCGCGCATCTGAAGAAGAAAGACGTGCGCAAGTATTTGCCATCAACACGTACTGACGAAAATGCATCCTGGGATATGGGTAAGACCCCGGAAGAAATTGCCGAGATCAAGGCGGCCGGTGGCTTCCTCGACCTGATGCAATGGCGTGGTCATCGCTCCAACCCGGTGGGCATGTCTGACGACTTCTATGTTCTTGAATATCGCAACAGCGATGCCGGTAAAAACCCATTTAGTGGCAACAAGGGTAAGAACCATCAGCCCAAATATATGTTTGATGAGAAAAAGTTCGGCAAGAAATCACTCAGGATCGAAGACATTCGTAGTATGCCTACAACCCTGATCCGCGAAGAAAACGCCGTAGCGTTTGATCCAAACGCCGATTGGAAAGAAGGCGACCTGATTCCCAAGTACGTTGTTAGCAGGGAAGACTCCAAAGGATCGGCTGCCGACAACAACATGTCTAAGGGTGAATGGAAAGATGGCATGTGGACGGTTGTCTGGGCTCGCAAGCTGGGCCTCACCAATCCAGACGATAAAGAGCTTAAAATCGGCAAAGCCTATGACTTCTCCTTCGCTACCCATGACGACAACATCACCACTCGTGGTCATCACGTTTCGTTCCCGATGACTGTTGGATTCGGTGCCGAGGCCGACATAGAAGCAACCAGGCTGAAATAGGCCATAACGACGACAACAGGAAGCGCCCGATCTGAAGTGATGGCTCGGGCGCAACTCTAACTAGCAGAACCGACAATGAATTATTTGGATAAATGGAGGCAGCTGTGAAAATAACCGATTCATTCTCACGTAAAACCATATTCGTGATCGGTGGTGCCTTCACACTCCTGGTCATTAGTTGGGCTATCGCGTATGAACCGGTAACCCGTAACCTGATCGCGCAGGATAGTCTTTGCAACTACTGCCATCTTGCCTGGGAGTTCAATCCCGACGCCAGGCTGGCGGTTACCAGAGCTCATGCTTCCGAAGCCGAGCCGGCCGAATCGCAGGCGCGTTGCGTCGATTGCCATCTCCCTGAAGGTTGGTGGAATACGACCTACGCTTATACACATTTCCTCAGTATCACTGATCTGTTCGGGCATTTCCGCGACCTCGAAGCCGAACGATCAGGAAAATGGATGCCACCGCGTGCTGCGACCGCATATCGTGTTCGCGACCGCATGTTCGAATACGACAGCGTTACTTGCCGGACTTGCCATGTTGAGGGCGAGATAGAACTCAACACTAAACGCGGGGTGAATGCGCACAAACTTGCGCTAGATGAGAACAATACCTGTATCGAATGCCACAACAACCTGGTTCATCGTGAAGTTGGGTTGCGCAAAGGCGCCTTCAAAAAACCCCAGCCATCCGCGGATTAGGAGCCGACTATGAATGCCAAACAAAGACAACTAGAGAGCCGCAGGGGGTTCATGCAGAAGCTTTTGGGTGGAGCAGCTGTGGCGTCGACCGCTGCAGCAGTCCCGGTGTTAACAAACGCGACGTCCGAAGTGGAGGAAAAGCAACCGCGGAACAAACATTACGGCATGCTCATCGACACAAGAAAGTGTATTGGCTGCCATTCCTGCAGTGTGGCCTGCAAGGCTGAATTCGACGTCCCGCTGGGCTTTACCCGATCATGGGTCGAGTACACCGAAAAAGGTAACTATCCTAACGTGTCGCGGCATTTCCTGCCCCGGCTTTGCAATCATTGCAGACATCCGCAATGTGTGGATGTCTGCCCAACAGGAGCCACTTACAAGCGACATCAGGACGGTATTGTGGTTGTCGATACTGGACTCTGTATCGGCTGCAAATATTGCATTCAGGCTTGCCCATACGATGCCCGCTTCTTGAATCCGGTAACGGGGTTCGCCGATAAATGTGATTTTTGTATCCACCGTGTTTCAAATGGCCTGGATCCGGCTTGCGTCAACTCCTGCGTCGGCGGTGCCAGAATATTTGGTGATATCAGTGATCCCGATAGCGAAATTTCTCGCCAGTTGGCAACAAACCCGGTGACCGTACTGCGACCGGGCAAGGGAACTGAGCCCAATGTTTATTATATCGCTGCCGACCATTCGAGTGAGCACGAAAACAAACGCGGATGGTATGACGTGCGGGTAACAACGCATCGTCGGGACAAGAAGAGGAGATAGTCATGCACGAACTTAATTGGGGTATACACGTTATCCTTTATCTGTTCCTGGCTGGACTGGGTGCTGGTGCCGTTGTCGTCAGTGGCTCGGTGCTGCTACGCAAAGGTGGATTTGGATCGTCGCGATTTGCCGTTGCCAGGTGCGGTGCACTGATTGGCCCAATTCCCGCCATGCTGGGAACATTCCTGCTCGTATTTGAACTGGGGCAACCGTTTCGTGCACTAAACCTGTTCAAGGTTATAAACCTGTCTCCGATGTCAATCGGCTCATGGTTTCTGGCGTTGTTTATTGTTTTTAGTCTGCTCTATGCGGCGACCTTCCTGCCGTCTTCAGCGGGGCCGGGTGACCGACTGGCGCGCATCAGGCGGACTCTGGCCTGGATCTGTGTGCCAATGGGGATCGGCGTCGCCATTTATACCGGCATCTTGCTGGGCGCTATGCCGGCACGGCCATTCTGGAATTCTCCTATTCTTGCCGCGTTGTTCCTGTTGTCAGCGGTATCCTCCGGGGTCGCCGCGATCTTACTGATGGGTGTGTTTTTTCGACGCAAAAGCACCAATCCTGCTATTCGTGACGATTACCATAACAGCGCCTATTTGCTGACCGCAACCGATGCCATAATTCTGGGTGGCGAACTGGTGATTATCTTCCTGTTCCTGCTGTTCGCCCAGTTGACCATTGGCGACGTGCGATACGCTGTCGCCGAGGTTCTTCCCGGCGGTCAATTGTTTCTGCCTTTCTGGGTTTTGGTAATTGGGTTCGGTGTGTTCATTCCGTTCGTGATCGAGATCAATGAAATTCGACCCAGGCTACTTTACGGCAGGGTATTCAGATCGAGGCTGGCTATCGAGGTGTTGGTGCCGATAATGATCCTGATCGGCGGGTTCACCTTGCGTTACGTTATCGTAGTTGCTGGCCAGATATCGTCTTCGGCAGTATTGTAGAAATGGGGAAACGGTACCATGATTAATCGCAGAAAATTCATTAAACTCGGAGCGGCGATAGCCACTGTTCCGCTATTGGTTCGCACCGCGCATGCGAAAGCTACAGAAATATTGAAGAAAGGTGGCGAAGCCTATTCCCATTTCAGCGGAACGAAGTTATCCCCTGTTCCGAGTATTTGTGGTCAATGTCCCAGCCAGTGCGCCATTATTGGCTATGTGGATGAAGGCCGGTTGGTCAAGATCGAAGGCCAACCGACTTCAATCCGCAATCAGGGAAAGGTCTGCGCCAAGGGGCAATCCGGCGTAGAGAAAATTTATGACCCGGATCGCATACTGACTCCACTCCGGCGAATCGGCAAGCGAGGCCAGGGAGAATGGGAAAAGATTTCATGGGATGTGGCGCTGAATGACCTGACTGCTCGCCTGAAGAAACTTCGCGACGACGGAAATCCTGAGAAATTCGTATTCCACCATGGCTGGATCCCAACCAGCGCGGAAAGACTAATCGACGATGTTTTCCTGCCCGCTTACGGCACCGCTTCTATTATCAAGCAGACTTGTCACGGACAAAGCGCACGCTGGACCGCGCATGAACTGACCTGGGGCGGGCGCATCGACAATTGGGACCTGGACAACACCGACTTCGTCCTCAACTTCGGCAGCAATGTCCTAGAAGCCCACACCAACCAGGTATCGTTGGCTCGCAGGCTTTCGCTGGCCATCGCCGACCGCCGGTTGAGAATGGTCACTTTTGACGTCAGACTTTCCAACACTGCGGCCAATTCCGATCAGTGGATTCCGCTCAAACCCGGTACCGACCTGGCAGTGGCGCTTGCCATGTGCAACGTGGTGATGGATGAAGATCTCTATCGCGGAGCGGGTGAAGCGTTCCTGACGTTTTGCCAGGTTACCCAGGACCCTAACGTCCCAACCGCCGACAAGATCGTCGCCCTGAAGCAACACCTGGCCCAGTACACGCCGGAATGGGCGGAAAAAATTAGCGGTGTGCCCGCCGCACTGATTGCTGATATCGCTCGTGAATTCGCTGTGACAAAACGGGCCTGCGTGATCAGCTCCCGGGGCGCCAATGCCCATTTTAACGGGGTCGAAACCGAACGCGCCATACAGATGCTTGCTGCTATTACCGGCAACATCGACAGCCCCGGTGGCCGCTGCCGGGCAATTATGCCGGAATGGACCTATCCGGTAGGAGCAGAAAACAAACCTGCCGCCAAAAAAATGGCTTTTATCGATGAAGCTGAGAACATTGCCGCCCTGCCGAATTTTGGCACTGGTCACAGGGTGTTAAATCGTATCAAGGCAGGCGGAGAACGTCCCGGTGTGTACATGTGGTATCACCACAATCCAGCCTATGCCAATGCCGACACGCGGGAAATCGTAGATATCCTGAAAGATGAATCGCTACTACCATTCACGGTTGCGGTGACACCGTTTTACGATGAAACCGCGGCACTGGCAGACCTGATCCTGCCGGACGCTACCTATATGGAGCGGTACGATATCGATGAAGGTGTTTCTCCCAACCAGGTTGCCGAATACGCCATCCGGCAACCGATGATTGCACCTCTGGGGGAAGCCCGAGACTTCCAGGATGTGTGCTGCGACCTGGCCCAACGGCTAGGTTTCCCACTCGGTTTTAAATCAGCCAGGAAATTCGTCGAGGCCGCCTGCAAGCTGACGCCATTGGTAAAGAAGAAAGCCCGTGGATTTCGGCGTATGAAGAAAAATGGTGTCTGGCACGATAAAAAAGCCATGCCCGTTTACGCTGCCTACCGCAACCCGGTTGCCGCCGAGACGCTGTTAGCGGAAGAGGTTATATTTGACCAAAGCACCGGTGTTTACTGGAACTGGAAAGTCGCCAACGCGAGCAGCAAAGATGAGGCGCAAAGACAAGGTTATCAACTCACAGCCAATGCCGCCACAGGTTATGTCGGGCAAAAAATCGGTGATACCGTCTACGCCGGATTCAATCCCGGCAGGATCAATAAATCGGGTTATTTTGAATTATACTCCTCACTCCTGGCGGCCAAAGGACTGCCGGGGTTACCTGCCTATGTCGCCATCCCCGGTCATCATGGATTGACCAAAGAGCAGTTGATCCTGACCACATTCAAGGTTAACGTGCATGCCCAGTCGAATACCGGAAATGATAGCTGGCTTGCGGAAATCCAACACGATAACCCGGCCTGGATCAATCCTGTCACCGCTGAAGCGCGAGGTATTATCGATGGCGATGCAATAAAGATCACCTCCGGTATTGGCGAGATCGAGACTATAGCAAAAGTCACACCGACTGTGGCGCCAGATGTTCTCGCCATGGCCACCCATGCCGGGCGCTGGCAGGGCGGTCGTTACGCCGCCGGCAAGAAATCTCCGTTCGCCATCGAAGACCCTCGCCACGACGACCTGGTCTGGTGGACAGCTGGCGGCGGCCAACTCAATCGAATAATTCCAGACAGCCCCGAACCCGTTAGTGGTCAGCAAAGCTGGATGGATACGGTAGTGACGGTAACCAGGGCATAAAAAATAACGAGGCTGTGTCCGACAATCCGCTCGTTGCTTGTTTAACTCATTGTTTTAATTGAGTTAACAGTTTTTGTGATGCTGGATTGTTAAAACGCCACTCACAGGCCTTAAAGACAGTGGAAAATGCTCCCAGGGTAAGGTGCATCGGTATAATTTTCATCTATGCCGTTTCACCTGGTTGCGAAATTTCTTTATTCCATTAGCAGCTTAGCAGTACACGAAACCTGTTGCGCCTGCAGCTAAATGTTCGATAAACTGATGCTGTTTTTTGTGGCTGAATCTGCTCTTTCTCCTGGTGTCTTCGAAGGCGCGTTTTATGTATTATCTGAGACAGACAGTTAAATTAACCGGCTAGCTTAACCTGGCTTTTAACAGGGCCTGAAACGACAGGTTTTGGAACAATTCAGTGTCC
>CBDUSZ010000034.1:0-18773 GCA_965370015.1 uncultured bacterium
ATTTAGGGGAAATCTAATGGGTGAATGTCCTGTCTGTGCGGCGGAAACCGAACTGGCCAAAGACGCGATGGCTGGTGAATTAATTGTCTGCGACGACTGCGGTGCAGAGCTTGAAATTATCGGGCTCGACCCGGTAAAACTCGACGAGGCGCCTTCGGCAGAGGAGGACTGGGGCCAGTGAAAATTGGCCTGCTGCATTCGCTGATTCGCAAGGAAGAAAAACTACTCATCGAGGCGTTTCGCAATGCCGGCGTCGAACCGGTGATGATCGACGATCGCAAGCTGATCCTGGATTTTCACAACGCCCCCGATATCGACATCCTGGTCGAGCGCTCGATCAACCACTCGCGCGCATTGCACGCCCTGCGCCTGTTCGAAAGCGCCGGTGTCCCCTGCATTAATTCGCACCATGTATCGCAAGTTTGCGGCGACAAGTTGTTGACCACTGCCGCGCTGAAGGACAAGGGCGTGGCACAACCCGCATGCCGCGTTGCCTTCACCGAGGAATCGGCATTACAAGCCATCGAGGAACTCGGATATCCGGTGGTACTGAAACCGGCGGTTGGTTCCTGGGGGCGATTGCTGTCAAAAATTAACGACCGTGATGCGGCGGAAACCGTGCTCGAGCACAAAGCGGTGCTCGGCAGTTACCACCATTCGATTTTTTACATACAGCAATATATCGAAAAGAAGGGCCGGGATATTCGTAGTTTTGTTGTCGGTGATGAATGCATCGCAGCAATTTATCGAACCTCGGATCACTGGATCACCAATACTGCACGCGGCGCGCAGGCGAGCAAATGCGAAGTCACCGACGAGGTTGCGCAAATTTCGCTGGCAGCGGCAGAAGCCGTCGGTGGCGGTATCGTCGCAGTCGACCTGTTCGAAAGTGACGATGGATTACTGGTCAACGAGGTGAATTACACGATGGAATTTCGCAACAGCATCGATACTACCGGGGTCGATATTCCCGCGGTAGTCGCCAACTACGTCATCGACCAGGTAAAACAGAGATAACAATGTTACGAGTATCCATAGTCGGCGCATCGGGCTATACCGGTGGTGAATTATTACGCATCCTGCTGTTTCACCCCGGGGTCGAAATTCAGCAGGTCACTTCTGAGCGTCACGCGGGTAAGCTGGTTTCGACACTACATCCAAACCTGCGCAAAATATGCAAATTGAAGTTTGTGCCGATAGACGAGCTCGAACCCTGCGACGTGTTGTTTCTGGGCTTGCCACACGGGCACATGATGAACCGACTCGATGAGTTCGAGGCCCTGGCCGACACCTTAATCGATCTGTCGGCGGATTTTCGAATTCACGATGCGCAGGCGTTTGAAACCTGGTACGGCAAACCACACGCCTGCCCGCAACGAATGGCTGATTTTGTCTACGGTATCCCCGAGTTGCATCGTGCCGAAATGATAGGTGCGAATCGTATTTCCGGAGCTGGTTGTAATGCTACCGCAACTATTCTGGCGCTGCATCCGCTATACCAGGCCGG
The DNA here is from genome assembly GCA_965370015.1 of uncultured bacterium. Lineage (GTDB taxonomy): Bacteria > Pseudomonadota > Gammaproteobacteria. Next base: position 1,508 of record CBDUSZ010000034.1, read on the forward strand.
GGTAGTCGAGTCGTCGGTGGTCGAAGTCAAGGCCGGTTCGAGCCAGGGCGGCAACGCAGTCAACGAGGGCAGCCACCACCCCGAACGTAGCGGCGCGGTGCGTTCATACAAACCGACGGCGCACCGCCACCTGGGCGAAATTCAACAGGAGCTGAATGCCGACAATATTCATTTCTCTGCCACTTCGATAGAAATGGTGCGCGGTATTCTCGCTACCTGTCATGTGTTTTTAAATACACCGCTGGAAGAAAAAGACATCTGGAAAATCTACCGCAGCGCCTATGGCGACGAACCGTTCATCCGTATCGTCAAGGAGCGCAGCGGCATTCACCGCTATCCCGAACCCAAGCTGCTGGCGGGCAGTAATTTCTGCGATATCGGTTTCGAACGCGATCCGCACAGTAATCGCCTGGTGGTGATGAGCGCTATCGATAACTTGATGAAGGGAGCCGCGGGTCAGGCGGTACAGGCGTTTAATATCGCCAATGGTTTCGACGAGACGACAGGGCTGGAATTTCCGGGCTTACATCCGATTTGAGCACAACCACCGACTAATTATTATGTGCCGCATTCTTTTCGCCCGCTCCGATAGCGCCTTCAGCATCGCGCGCCTGCTCGAACCTTTCGCCCAGCTGGCACAATCCAGTAGCGAGTATCAGGGTCACGGCTGGGGGTGCTCGTGGCGCGAGGGCAACAACTGGCGGCACTATCATAATATCCAGCCGATCTGGCAAGACGATATTGCACAGTTTGGTGAAACCTCGCTGCTACTGGCGCACGCGCGCAGCGCGTTTCAGGACGAGGGTATCGTCGTCGACAACAACATGCCTTTCAGCGATGGTGATTCGGCTTTCATATTCAATGGCGAGTTACGCGGCGTGCGTATCAAATCCTCCGGGCGCATCGGTGCGGAAAAGATTTACAATTACATTCGACGGTTTGACAAGGGTGACAAATTGGCGGCTCTCGACAAGGCGACATCTATCATCAGCAAGCGCAGTGCCTATGTGCGGGCCATGAATATAATACTCTCCGATGGTGTGCAAAATTGCCTGTCCACCAGTTACAGTGAAAGCGCGGATTATTTCCAGATGCACCAGAAACAGGATGGAAATCTCAAACTGGTTTGCTCGCAGCCTTTTGCGGGTGAGTCCGGATGGACCACTATCGATAACAACACGACGGTATTAATATGACCTTAGCCTTATGGCAATTTCTCAAACTTGTCATTCCGGCCTGGTCATGCCGGGCTCGAACCGGTACGAAAATCCTTGTACGTCATTCCGGACTTGATCCGGAATCTATTGAGACTTACCACGGAACCCGACATAAACCCGCGATAATTCAAAATACTGATCGGAGTCGGAATTTTCGACTAGCGTCTCCTCACAATAGATTCCGGCTCGGAGGCCGGAATGACGAGAATCGGGTTTCACAGCCATGATATTAATTAAAATTGGCGGCGGAGAAAGCATTAACCTCGAAGCGGTCATAGCCGATCTGGCGACGCAGGATCAACCCTTTATCATCGTTCACGGCGCGAATGTGCTGCGCGATCAGCTAGCCGAAAAACTCGGCAAGAAAAAAACCATACTCACCTCGGCCTCTGGCTATACCAGCGTGTTTTCAGACCAGGATGCGATAGACGTAATCATGATGAGTTACGCCGGATTGCGTAACAAACGCATCGTCGAACTCTGTCAACGCAGTGGCATCAACGCAGTTGGCCTCACCGGTCTCGACGGTCGCCTGGTGCAGGGGGAGCGCAATAAGGGTATTCGGGTACGTGAAAACGGTAAAACGCTGATCAAACGCGATTTCTCCGGAAAACCCAGAAGCATCAATAGCAACCTGCTACGCCTGTTGCTCGACAATGGTTATTGCCCGGTTTTGACGATTCCAATCGTCGATGAAAATGGCTTCGCGATCAACTCGGAAAATGACGATATTATCACCCAACTGGCCTCGGCACTGGAAATCGATACCGTGATCCAGTTGATCGAAGCCCCGGGGTTTCTGCACGATGCCGACGACGAGACGTCGCTGATCGAACGCATGAGCCTGGCCGAATTAAATGCCCGTGAAGCCCAGGTAAAAGGTCGCATCAAACGCAAGTTACTGGCATTGACTCGATTATGCGCGAGTGGCAAGACCCGGGTGATTATCGCCGATGGTCGCGGCGCGCATCCTGTCGATGATGCGCTAAATGGCAAGGGTACCCACATAGGTTAAAATGATATGACGACAGATTACCAGCAACTGGAACACGAATACGGCGTGGTGCTCGCCGCCAAGCGAGACCTGGTCGCGGTACGCGGCAAGGGCGCCCTGCTCTACGACGAGGCGGGTACGGAATATATCGACTGTGTGGGTGGCATCGGTGTTGCATCGCTGGGGCATGCCCACCCGAAAATAGTCTCCGCAATCCAGAACCAGGCTGCATCCCTTATTACCTGCCCACACATCCTCTACAACGATGTTCGCTCTAAAATGCTCGAAAAGCTGGTCGCGATAACCCCGGCTAGCCTGACGCGGGCTTTTTTATGCAATTCCGGTTCGGAGGCGGTCGAAGCGGCACTCAAATTTGCGCGCCTGCACACCGGGCGTACCAATTTTGTCACCGCGATGCGCGGCTTTCACGGTCGCACCATGGGCGCGGTGAGCGCGACTTTCACGAAAAAATATCGCGAGTCATTCGAGCCTCTGATTCCCGGCTTTAGCTACGTTCCACTCAACAAGATCGACAAATTAGACGCGGCAATCGACGAAAATACCGCGGCGGTAATGTTAGAGCTGGTACAGGGCGAAGGCGGGGTCAACCTGATTCAGGCTGACTATATCGCAGCAGCGCGAAAACTTTGCGACGAACGCGGCGCACTGCTAATCATCGACGAAATCCAGACTGGTTTTTGCCGCACCGGTAAATTCTTTGCCTGCGAACACTTCGACCTGCAGCCCGACATGATGACGCTCGCCAAGGCCCTCGGCGGGGGCGTACCCATCGGCGCGACTATGATTAGCGCCGAAATCAATATCGAACCTGGTCTGCATGGCTCTACCTTTGGCGGAAATCCGTTAGCCTGTGCTGCTGCGCTGGCGGCGATGGAAGCTTACGAGAGTGAAAATCTGGCGCAGCGCGCAAATGAAATGGGGGCCTATTTTGAATCTCGCCTGATGGCGAAACCGCTGTCGCAGGTTCGCACCGTCCGACGACTCGGGTTGATGATCGGCATCGAAATCAAGCACAAGGTACAGGGCGTACTCGCTGACCTGCTGGAACGGCATATTATCGCGCTACCAGCAGGACCTAACGTGATCCGCCTGCTACCCCCTCTGGTGATCGAAAAGGCGCAACTCGACCGGGTAGTTGAAGTATTACAGGAGCTTCTCGTCTGATCCACAGGTTAATTCACGCGGTAAATTTAAAGGGCCGAATTTAATCGGCCGCAGCAGGAACGGAACCACAGCGTCGGGTGGGCCGAATGAATTAGGCCCTACGCGGGGTGTGCCTTGAAATATTGCTCAACCAGCCCCATGTAAATTGCCAACACAAAAATAAAGACCTGTTCAGATTAAACAAGGAGAATCCAGTAATGGACCAGCAGGAGATTCACATATCGAGTTTGGTCGTGCATGCCAGACCAAATCACCTTCAAACCGTAAAAAATAACATCGAGTTGCTTCCCGGTGCTGAAGTCCACGGCGAGTCCGACAGTGGTAAGCTCGTGGTAGTGTTAGAAACCCAAAACCAGTGTTATATCACCGATGTTATCGAACAAATAAACAACTTCGAGTACGTGCTCAGTACTGCGCTTGTTTATCACCAAATTGAGTACTCAGATTCCTGAAGGGAAACATAGATTATGAACCTGACCAGAAGAGCTTTTATAAAAGCGAACGCAGCGGCTTCGGCGGCCGCAGTTGCCGGTATCACCTTGCCAACGATGGCTGCAAACCTGATTGTCGATCAGCAAGAAACTAAAATCTCGTGGGATAAGGCACCTTGTAGATTCTGTGGCACTGGATGCTCTGTGCTGGTGGGCACGCAAGCTGGCCGTATAGTCGCCACTCAGGGCGACCCGGTAGCGCCGGTCAACAAGGGCCTGAACTGTATCAAGGGCTATTTCCTGTCCAAAATCATGTACGGAAAAGATCGTTTGCAAACCCCGCTGCTGCGCATGAAAGACGGTAAGTACGATAAAAATGGTGATTTCGAGCCAGTATCCTGGGATACCGCATTTGACCTCATGGCAGAAAAATGGAAAGCGGCGTTGAAAAAACGCGGGCCTACCAGTGTCGGCATGTTCGGCTCCGGTCAATGGACCGTGATGGAAGGCTACGCAGCGGTAAAATTGATGAAAGCCGGGTTCCGCTCCAACAATATCGATCCCAATGCGCGCCATTGTATGGCATCCGCAGTTGGCGGCTTTATGCGCACTTTTGGTATTGATGAGCCGATGGGTTGTTATGACGACTTCGAAAATGCCGATGCCTTTGTGCTGTGGGGTGCGAATATGGCGGAAATGCACCCGGTTTTATGGACCCGGTTAACCGACCACCGTCTAAGCAACCCCCATGTAAAGGTCCACGTGATGTCCACTTATTATCATCGCTCTTTCGAGCTGGCTGATAATAGTATGATTTTTACACCCCAGAGCGACCTCGTAATTGCAAACTTTATTGCCAACTACATCATTCAAAACGATGCGGTGAACTGGGATTTTGTTAACAAGCACACCAATTTTAAACGCGCGACAACCGATATCGGTTACGGCTTGCGAGATGATCATGTATTGCAAAAGAAAGCCGCGAATCCGAATTCTGGCAAAATGCATGCGATGACTTTCGATCAGTATAAAGCTTCTGTCGCCGAGTACACCCTTGAAAAAACAGTAGAAATGTCTGGTGTATCCGAAGCCAGCTTACTCGAACTGGCAAAAGCCTACGCCGACCCCGATACAAAGGTAATGTCGCTGTGGACCATGGGCATGAATCAGCATACTCGCGGCGTGTGGATGAATAGCCTGGTTTACAACATCCACCTGTTGACGGGGAAAATATCACAACCAGGGAATAGTCCTTTTTCCCTGACGGGGCAACCTTCTGCCTGTGGAACAGCGCGGGAAGTAGGCACTTTCTCGCATCGTTTGCCTGCCGATTTAGTGGTCAACAAAAAACAACATCGGGATATCGCGGAAAAGATATGGAAATTACCGCAAGGCACTATCCCGGCAAAGCCTGGTTTTCATGCGGCCCAGCAAAACCGAAAGTTAAAAGACGGCGTGCTCAATGCTTACTGGGTCATGTGTAATAACAATTTGCAGGCCGCCGCGAACCTGATGGAGGAAGGACTGCCCGGCTATCGAAATGCGAATAATTTCATCGTCACTTCAGATCCTTATCCGACCGTGACCTGCCAGGCTTCCGATTTGATCCTGCCCACCGCCATGTGGGTAGAGAAAGAAGGCGCGTACGGCAACGCGGAACGCCGTACTCAGACCTGGTATCAGCAGGTTTCGGCACCAGGGGAAAGCAAGTCCGACCTTTGGCAAATTATGGAATTTTCCAAACGTTTCAAGATGGAAGAAGTCTGGCCCGAGGAATTGCTCGCCAGCATGCCTGAATACTCCGGGAAGACACTGTACCAGGTGTTGTTTCGCAATGGCCAGGTCGATCGTTTTCCACTTGAACAGGCGCGCGAGCTGAATGACGAGTCACATGCCAATGGATTTTATGTTCAAAAGGGATTATTTGAGGAATATGCCTTGTTCGGCCGAGGCCACAAGCACGACCTGGCTCCCTACGAACGCTACCATCAGGAACGCGGCTTAAGATGGCCGGTGGTAGACGGCAAAGAAACCCTCTGGCGGTTTAAGGAGGGCTCTGATCCCTACGTCAAAGCCGGTGCCGGATTTGAATTTTACGGCCACAAAGACGGTAGGGCGAATATCATTTTTGCCCCCTTCGAAGCGGCGCCGGAAGTACCCGATGAGGAATACGATATGTGGTTATGTACCGGCCGTGTGCTCGAACACTGGCATTCTGGTTCTATGACACAGAGGGTTCCGGAGCTCTACAGGGCGGTTCCAGATGCACTGTGCTACATTCATCCGGATGACGCCATCGCGCGCGGCCTGCGTCGTGCAGACGAGGTATTGATCCAGTCGAGGCGAGGCGAGGTACGTTGCCGGGTCGAAACACGGGGTCGTAATCGACCGCCGCAAGGCCTGGTGTTTGTACCCTGGTTTGATGCGCGCATTCTGATCAATAAGGTAACCCTGGATGCAACCGATCCGCTGTCGAAGCAGACAGACTATAAAAAATGCGCGATTCGAATATCTAAAGCGTGATGAAAATGAAGATCTCGTTGGAGAAAGCCATGCAAAAATCATTCACCGCATTACTGATTGCCGGGGTCCTGTTAATGGCTCCGGCCAATTCCCAGGAACCTGGGGACGTTACCGCTGAAGTGGTTATTAATAATGTTACCCACGGAGGCCAGGCTTCTCTGCGGGGACTCATCGAGCTCGATGTTACGCGCCAGGCCGGCGCGTTTAAGCGGGTACCGAAAGATCGCAGTCCATACCTCAGTGATTATGTTTATCAACCGCCGCTGATACCTCACAGTATTCGTGGTTACGAGATATCAACTAATGCGAATAAATGCCTGTCTTGCCACAGTTTCAGAAATTCGGTAGATTCTGGCGCAACAAAAATCAGCGTAACCCACTATGCAACGCGCCAGGGGCAGGTGCTATCAGATGTATCACCCAGACGTTATTTCTGCTTACAGTGCCACGTTACCCAGACCGATACCGGGTTACTGGTAGGAAACGATTTTAAACCTGTCGATTCTCTACGCTAAACCGAGAGGCTAATGAAGCTGCTTAATACATTTTGGCGAAGGCTGTCAAAGCCGAGTAAGGCGGCTTCGGGGGTCTTACTGGGGATGGGTTTTGTCGGCGGCATTCTTTTCTGGGGCGCTTTTAACACCGGGATGGAAGCCACCAATACCGAATTATTTTGCTCGGGTTGCCATGCACCGATCGTTGAAGAAATTCGCGAAACCATTCATTACTCAAATCGATCGGGAGTAAGGGCAATTTGTTCCGACTGTCATGTTCCTCACGAGTGGACCGACAAGATTATTCGTAAGGTGCAGGCCAGCAAGGAGTTGATCGGCTATGCGATGGGAACGATTAGCACGCCGGAAAAATTTCGCGCGCGACGGCGTTATCTGGCTAACCGGGAGTGGCAACGCATGAAACAAAATGACTCCAGGGAATGTCGAAATTGCCATGATTTTGATTACATGGATTTTTCAGAACAGGGCCGACGCAGCGTGGTTCAGCACTCCACGGCGCTGGCCTCGGGCGAAAAAACCTGTGTTGACTGCCATAAAGGCATTGCCCATCGACTACCCGACATGCGCGGTGTGGAAGGCTGGTAATGATTAACAGGGGCATATTATGAGCGCTTTAGAGAGCATCTTCTGGAATGTAATAGGCTATTCAGCCATGCCAATTATATTCATAGTCGGATTTATTGCGGTAGCAGCAGGATCAATATGGATTCTTTCCCTGGGCGCAGACAAGGATTCCTAAGCGAACATCCGCCTGGATTCAATTTATTCAATCTGGATCGATACCTGATCCCTGTTAATCTTTGCCGATACTTCATCCCTGCATAAGCATTGCATTCAATATTAGAGTTTGCTAATATTCCAGAATTGTAACCAGAGGAGCCTTTTCCTGTTCTCAGACAAGCTTTTCAACCGCTGGACAACGAGATGAAAATAATGCTTAAACAATTCTTGTCGATGGTGCTTCTTGCTCTCCCCATGGCAATACAGGCTCAACAAAACGAGCCGTTAAAATTCGGTATTGCCGAACGCATTTCTTCCCCGCTTGAATACCAGCTTGACGGCCTGGTCGAGGCGGCTCAAAAGTCGACACTTTCTGCCCAGGTTTCCGGCCGTGTCGAAGTTATAAATTTTGACGTCGACGACACGGTTAACGCCGGTGATGTCATCCTCCGTATTCGCGATAACGAATACCAGGCACGACTGCGCAAAGCCCAGGCATCACTCGCCGAAGCCAAAGCCGGTCTTAAAGACGCCCTGCTCGAATTTAAGCGCGCTAATGACCTGGTGAAGAAGAAGATAATTTCACAGGCAAGCTTCGACAAGATCAAGGCAAGCCGCCAGGCCGCCGAGGCAAGGGTAGCAGCCAGTGAAGCAAGCATTGCCGAGGCGCAGGAACAGTTGGACAACACGGTAATTCGCGCGCCTTACAGCGGCGTAGTAGTAGAACGACACATCGAGCTTGGCGAAACCACCCATATTGGCCAGAAGGTGATGACCGGATTTTCGCTGGAAAATCTGCGCGTCAGCGTTTTTGTACCACAGTCACTGATCAATGCGGTTCGATTGCACCGTTCAGCGCGGGTCATTGTTGTCGATGGACAGTCTTCCATCGAAACCGAAGCACTGACAATTTTTCCTTACGCCAACCCCGCCAATCATGCATTCCAGGTCCGTACTAACTTGAAGCAAAGCGATCAAACGCTCTATCCTGGAATGCTGGTGAAGGTTGCATTTGTGATCGATAACACACAACGCCTGGTGATCCCGCGAGGCGCCCTGGTTTATCGCAGCGAAGTCGCTGGCGTCTATGTCATTGGCGAACAACAGCAGCTTAGTTTTCGCCAGGTCAGGCCCGGGTATGACTTTGGAGACAAGATGGAAATACTGGCTGGGCTGGACGCCGGTGAAAAAATAGCCCTGGATCCGGTTCGTGCCGGCATCGCGCTTAAAGCCCAGTGGGAGTCGAGATGATGGCCGGGGAACGTCTCGGGTTATCGGGTTCTATCGCAAAGAAATTCCTCCATTCTGAAATCACACCATTGCTGGCCCTGGTCGGCTTTTTACTCGGTGTGTTCGCGGTAATGGTGACACCACGCGAAGAAGAGCCACAAATCAATGTGACTTTCGCCAATGTTTTTATCCCTATGCCCGGTGCCTCGGCGGTGGAAATCGAACATTTAATCAGCACCCCCGCGGAACAGGTGTTATCTGAGATAACTGGCATTGAGCATGTCTATTCGATGTCACGACCCGGCATGTCGATTCTCACCGTGCAATTTGAAGTCGGCATACAGCGTTCACAGGCCATCGTGCGTTTGTATAACAAGATTTTTTCCAATCAGGACTGGTTGCCGACTAATTTAGGCGCAGGGCAACCGATCATAAAACCCATGGGTATCGACGATGTCCCGGTGGTGTCGTTGACGCTCTGGACCAGGGATGAAAACCGTGCCGGTTTCGATTTGCTGCAAATAGCACACGCGATCGAGGCCGAGCTAAAACGCGTACCGGGTACCCGTGATATCTATAGCATTGGAGGGGTAGAGCAGGCGGTCCGCATATTGCTGGACCCACAACGGCTCGCTGGCTACAACCTCGATTTGATACAGATAAAGCAAAGCCTCGGTGCGGCTAACGTCTCGCGTGACGCCGGCGTGATTATTAATAACAATCGCGAAGTTATGGTTCAGGCCGGTAACTTTCTGAGTGCACCGCATGAAATAGAAAACCTGGTAGTCGGATTATCCACCGGCGCCCCAGTATATTTGCGGGATGTTGCCAGGGTCGAATTTGGGCCTTATCAGGCTGAGCAATACGTCTGGTTTGGCACCGGCCCCGCCGCTGCCGATAAAGCCATCGAAAGTCGCGGTAGTTTTCCGGCAGTTACCATCGCCATCGCAAAAAAGCCCGGATCGAACGCAATCGATGTTTCCAGGCAAGTGATTAAACGGCTAGAGCAGCTCAAGGGCATCTTTATTCCAGACGGTGTTGAAGTCACCGTAACGCGAGACTACGGCGCCACCGCCAACGATAAAGCGCTGACACTGATTCAAAAACTTTTCTTTGCCACGGGCGTGGTTGTTTTGCTGGTATTGTTTACACTCGGAATTAGAGAAGCCGTCATTGTTGGTGTGGCGATTGCAGTAACCCTGGCATTAACCCTGTTCGCCTCCTGGGCCTGGGGATTTACGCTGAACCGCGTTTCATTATTCGCGTTGATATTTTCTATCGGTATTTTGGTAGATGACGCCATCGTGGTAGTAGAAAACATTCATCGCCATATTCGACTCGGCGGCAAGAGCCTGGCGGAAGCGATTCCGATCGCGGTAGATGAAGTCGGCGGTCCAACCATTCTGGCGACTTTTGCGGTGGTCGCGGCACTGTTACCGATGGCCTTCGTCACCGGCCTGATGGGCCCCTACATGGCGCCAATCCCGATTAATGCGAGCATTGGCATGGTGATTTCTCTCGCCGTTGCTTTCATTGTGACCCCGTGGCTAGCGTTAAAAATACTAAAAAATCAAAGCCACCCCGCGCCTGAAGCCGATACCAGCAAGGGTGGTTTATATCCATTTTTCAATACCCTGATACGCCCCATGCTGAATGCTAAAAAGGGCCGTGGCAAGCGCGGCTTTCTGGCCCTTGGCATCTTTATGCTGATTATCGGCTCGGTAGGACTGGCAGGTATCAAACTGGTGGTTTTGAAAATGCTGCCATTCGATAACAAGTCTGAAATTCAGATTATTGTCGATATGCCGGAAGGCACCAGCCTCGAGCAAACCGCGAGGGTACTTGCCGAGTTGGGTGATTACCTCGCCACTATTCCAGAAGTCACCGATTACCAGTCCTATATCGGTACTGCCGCGCCTATAAATTTTAACGGTCTGGTACGCCAGTATTATCTTCGCGATGGCTCCAATATCGGTGATATTCAGGTTAATTTACGCGAAAAATCGCTAAGAGGGCGTAAAAGTCATGAAATTGCGCTTGCGATTCGAGTCCCATTACAAACCATAGGTAAACAATATTCCGCCAATGTTAAAATCGTCGAAGTACCTCCCGGCCCTCCGGTACAGGCGCCGCTGGTTGCCGAAGTCTACGGTATCGATTACCAGGGCCAGATACAGGTAGCAAAAAGCATTCGTCAAGTATTTGAGGCCACCGCCGATATCATCGACATCGACGACAGCGTCGAGTCGCCCGCGGAAAAATGGGTCATAAAGGTTGATCGTCAAAAGGCAGCTGCGCTGGGTCTGGACCAGGCGACGATCGCCGATGCCATCGCTACCGCATTAGGCGGGTCTGACGTCTCTTACCTGCATAGTGAAAATGTCAAGTATCCGATCCCGTTACGGCTCGAATTCAGTACCGCTGACAAGTCCGACGCGGCGAAATTACTGTCGCTAAAAATACGCTCATCAAGCAATGCGATGATTGCCTTATCCGAAGTTACCAGTATTAGCAAAGGCACGAGTGAATATAGTATTTACCACAAGGATTTGCTGCCAGTAGTATTTGTCACCGGAGACATGGCAGGAGATCTGGATAGCCCCTTATACGGCATGTTTGACATAATGGCGGAATTAAACCAGAGCGATTTGTCGCCCTCGCTACAACGCCCGATCAAGCAGTACCTGATCAATCAGCCCGAAAACCCCTACCAATATAGCCTGAAATGGGATGGCGAGTGGCAAGTGACCTATGAGACCTTTCGCGATATGGGCCTCGCTTATTCAGTCGGGTTGCTGATGATTTATTTACTCGTGGTGGCACAATTCAAGTCGTACACGACACCATTGGTGATCATGGCCCCGATTCCGCTAACCGTCATCGGTGTGATGCCCGGCAACGCTCTGCTCGGCGCTCAGTTTACCGCGACATCGATGATAGGGATGATCGCGCTGGCAGGGATAATCGTACGAAATTCGATACTACTGGTAGAATTTATTAACCAGCAAATCGAGCGTGGTATCGATTTCCAGGAAGCAGTTATTCAGGCTGCTGCGGTACGCGCCAAACCTATAGCACTCACTGCACTAGCCGCTATTTTTGGTGCATTTTTCATCCTCGATGACCCGATTTTCAACGGCCTGGCGATAGCACTGATTTTCGGCATACTGGTATCTACCCTGCTCACCCTGATTGTTATACCAGTCATGTTTTATGCATTTAATTACCGACGATTTGAAGGCGAGAATTAAACTACAGGCTTTTCGCTGGTTGTGCGGGTAGTCATTAATGGCCGAATAAATTCAGCCCTACCCACAGCACACTACTGTGTAGGTCATTGAGGTAGGGTCGAATTTATTTGACCGTCGGACGCGGTAACCTATCCTCTACATGATCCTGGCTGGTTCTCCAATAAGCATCCATTTAGTAGTTAACTTAAATTCAGCTTAGATACTCGCCCAACATTCATTTATACTGCGCGGATTATTTCAGCCTTAAATTTAACCTGACTATCTATACCCATGAAATCGACACATACTGACCCTGCCAGCAATTCTGATTACTCACTGGACCTCGAGCAATACGGCATCTTCGACGCCCGCGAGATTATTCGCAACCCATCTTTCGATACCTTGTATGCGGAAGAAACTGCGGAAGGACTAAACGGCTACGAAAAAGGCTTCCTGACCGAATCGGGTGCTATCTCAGTCGACACCGGCATATTTACCGGGCGCTCGCCGAAGGACAAGTATCTGGTGCGTGACGACATAACTCGCGACACCATATGGTGGTCCGACCAGGGTGAGAACGATAACAAGCCAATCGAGCCGGAGATCTGGAAATCACTCAAAAAACTGGTCGTCACACAGTTATCTGAAAAACGTCTATTTATTGTCGACACCTATTGTGGCGCCAATCCCGAGAGTCGCTTGAAAGTTCGTTTCATCACCGAAGTCGCCTGGCAGGCGCATTTTGTCACCAATATGTTTATCCGTCCCGAGGCTGACCAGCTCGCTGATTACGAGCCCGATTTCGTCGTCCTGAACGGTTCTAAAACGGTTAATCCGGACTGGCAGAGTCACGGCCTGAATTCGGAAAATTTTGTCGCTTTCAACCTCACCGAACGCATGCAGATCATCAGCGGCACCTGGTATGGTGGGGAAATGAAAAAAGGCATGTTTTCGATCATGAATTACCTGCTGCCATTGAAAGGAATGCCTTCGATGCACTGTTCTGCAAATGTCGGTGATGATGGCGGCGTAGCGATATTTTTCGGCCTTTCTGGTACCGGTAAAACCACCCTGTCGACTGATCCGAAGCGTAAACTCATCGGTGACGATGAACACGGTTGGGACGATAGCGGCATTTTCAACTTTGAAGGTGGTTGTTACGCCAAGGTAATCAAGCTAAGTAGCGAGGATGAACCGGATATCTTTCGTGCCATCAGGCGCGATGCACTACTCGAAAATGTCTGCATTAATGAGAACGGGGTAGTCGATTATGCCGATGCTTCGAAAACCGAAAACACTCGCGTTTCCTATCCAATTCACCATATCGATAATATCGTCAAACCGGTTTCCCGCGCTGGACACCCATCCCGGGTGATTTTCCTCACCGCCGATGCCTTCGGTGTGTTACCACCGGTTTCACGTTTAAGCCCCGAGCAGGCGCAGTATTACTTTCTATCCGGGTTTACCGCCAAACTGGCTGGTACCGAACTTGGCGTCACCGAACCGACACCAACCTTTTCAGCCTGTTTTGGCAAGGCATTTTTGAGTCTTCACCCAACCCGCTATGCTGAAGTACTGAATCAAAAAATGGAACAGTTCAGCAGCAGCGCCTATCTGGTAAATACCGGTTGGGATGGCAGCGGCAAACGTATTTCGATTAAGGCCACGCGGGCGATAATAGATGCGATTCTCGACGGATCGATTGACAGCGCCGAGAGCTACTCGTTACCGATTTTTAATCTCACCATACCGACCGCGCTACCGGCTGTCGACGCGAAAATTCTTGACCCGCGTAACAGTTATCAACAGGTCGAAGAGTGGTTATCAAAAGCTAATAACCTGGCGACATTGTTCATCGATAATTTCGTCCAGTATACCGACAACGAGCGAGGCCGCGGGCTGGTCGATGCGGGACCAGCCCTGTAAAGCATTCTGATTAACTTGTGCTCGACACCTTGCTAACTCTTATGAGAGAAGCGTTATGAAAACGTCTGGTTTCAAAGTACTTGAGAACGAATGGATTCCACTCGCGGATGGACGCAGATTATCCGCACGTATCTGGATGCCGAATACGGCGAAAAAAAAGCCTGTCCCGGCGATACTTGAATATCTGCCCTACCGCAAACGCGACGACACTGCGCAGCGTGATGAAAGTACCTACCCCGTGTTTGCCGAAGCCGGATACGCTGGAGTGCGGGTCGATATCGCTGGTACTGGCGAGTCCGATGGTAGCTATGATGATGAATACTCGCCCCGTGAACTCGCGGATGCCTGTGAAGTCATCGAATGGATTGCGAAACAATCCTGGTGCAATGGAAAACTGGGCATGATGGGTATCTCCTGGGGTGGCTTCAATAGCCTGCAGGTCGCCGCGCTGCAACCAGCCGCGCTGAAAGCAATCATATCGATCGGCTCGACGGTCGATCGCTACAACGATGATATTCATTATAAAAACGGCTGCTTACTCAATTCTAATTTCGCCTGGTCGAGCGTCATGCTTAGCTATGCCTCGCGCCCGCCCGATCCTCAACTGGTGGGTGAAGAGTGGAAAAAAACCTGGTTAAATCGCTTAAATACCCAGCCTTTTCCGCTCGAAGAATGGTTGTCCCATCAACGCAAGGACGATTACTGGAAACATGGCTCGATTAGCGAAGACTATAGTGCGATAAAAACACCGACACTGATCATCTCTGGGTGGGCTGACGGTTATATCAACGCGCCGCCCGCTGCCGCTGCGAATTTAAACACCACAACCAAAGCCATCAACGGTCCCTGGATACATAAATACCCTCACCTCGCCTGGCCGAAGCCGCGCATGGATTTCCTTGCTGAAGCACTAGGCTGGTGGGATCGTTGGCTAAAGGATATCGATAATAAAGTAGAGGATTTACCTGCCTACCGCGCCTATATTTCTGAAAACGTATATCCGCAGCCGCGACGCGAAGTCGAACCGGGTCGCTGGGTGGCTGAAGCAAAACTGCCATCCCCAGAAATCAAAATACGCCAGTTTTTTCTCGCTCACAATCGACAGTTAGTCGACATACCCGGGGCCGCGCGTGAAAAATCTCTGCGTTCTCCGCTCGATTGCGGCACTAGCTGCGGAGATTTTTTTACCCTCAGACCCGACTCTGAAATGGCGGGTGACCAGCGCCTCGCCGATGCCGGTTCGCTGGTTTTCGATTCCGCCAAGCTCTACCAGCCAATTGAAATTCTGGGCAGGCCGAAGTTGCGGATCAAAATTACCGTTGACAGGCCGATGGCTAACATCATCGTACGCCTGAACGATATTCACTCGGGCGGGGTGGTTAACAGGGTTAGCTGGGGAGTGTTAAATTTAGCGCATCGAAATGGAAATGAAAATCCGCAACCGATGACTCCTGGAAAAACAGAAACGGTCGAAATCGAACTCAATGAATGCGGCTACCGGTTCCTGCCGGGTCACAAGCTGCGCGTTTCGCTATCTACCAGTTACTGGCCGATGGTGCTACCACCACCAGAAATAGTCACCGCAAAAATCAAGATGGGACCCGATACGGTGATTAGCCTGCCAGTGCGATCAGGGGTTAACAATATCCAGGTCGCCGAACCCGAAAACCCCAACCCGTTGCCAGAGTATAAAAGCCATTTACCCGCCGAGTACCGACGCTGGGTAGAACATGATCTGCAAAACGGAGAAACCCACTATCACGTGATTGACGATAGCGGCGAAGATGAAATGCCGGGTCATGGCCTGCGCACACGACACCTGCACCAGGAGAGCTGGTCGATAAGCGTCGATAATCCGCTGAGTTATCGCGCTAGCAGCCGATATATTTGCTGGATGCACCGGGGTGACTGGTCAATACGCACCGAATGCGACAGTAGTTTTCGTTGCGACGCAGAAAATTTTTACATCAGTGCCACGGTTACCGCATTTGAATCTGATCAGCAGGTGAATCAACGCAGCTGGGAGAAAACCATCAAACGCGATTTCATCTAACGCCTGAACCAATGCGAAGCATGCGCCCAGTGGGCACAGCTGCTAATCGATGGAAAATTTCTCACTGACGAGACTGATAAATAATGGCCCGACTGCCTCGCTATACGATCAAGAATCAGCCACAACACATCATTCGGCGTGGCCTCGATGGGCAGGATATATTTATCCATAATGACGATTACGTGTTTTTTGGGGAGAGCCTGTGCGAGGCCGCTAAGGCAAACAACCTAAAGGTTCACGCCTACGTTTTTATGCCAAATCACGTTCATTTACTTGCCAGTCCGGGCAACGAATACAGTATCCCCAAAACCCTGCAATCGCTCGGCCGCAGATATGTACAGTACTTTAACGATAATTATGGGAGTAGTGGCACCCTGTGGGAAGGACGCTATCGCGCCACCATTCTCGACAGCAATGAATACCTGCTCACCTGTAGCCGATATATCGAACTCAATGGCGTGCGTGCCGGACTGGTTGAGTACCCCAGGGAATATGTCTGGAGCAGCTATGCGCACAATGCACTGGGACAGGATGACCCGCTTATTAGCGAGCATCGTGTATACAAAAAACTGGCTACCTGGGTAAAGCCGGCCCACAAAATCTACCAATCTTTATTTAAAAATCGTATTCCTGCCGCAGAACTTGAAATCATACGCGATTGCACCAACAAGGGCTGGGCTTTAGGAGACCAGAAGTTCGCCAGAAAAATCGAAAAATTAGGTGGCCGACGTGCGACACAGTTACCCAGAGGTAGACCTGGACTCTCGTGACGACCAATAATGATCAGGACAAAAAAGGCGCAGGGGTTAAATTCCCGCCACCATTAATATTTTTAGGCACTATCCTGTCTGGTTATGCCGTGCACGCTGTCTTGCCTGTCACTATCGGTGAGGCTAGCGCAACCCTGATTAGCGGATCAGTCCTGCTAGTCATTGCGCTCATCATTATCGTAATCGCGGCGCTATCGTTTCGACGCGTGAAAACCTATCTTGAGCCCTGGAAACCCACCTCGGCAATCGTCTCGTCGGGAATTTTCGGCATTTCACGCAACCCGATCTACTGCGCTTTAGCCATCGCCAATATTGGCATCGGATTGATTCTCAATAGCTGGTGGGTTTTACTCGGCTTTATTCCGGCCACTATACTGGTATATCTGATAGCGATTAAACCGGAAGAGAGCTATCTTGAGCAGAAATTTGGCGAAGAGTATCTGGCGTACAAGTCGCGGGTGCGGCGTTGGTT
>CBDUSZ010000035.1:0-18253 GCA_965370015.1 uncultured bacterium
CAACCGAAAGCTTTGACTGGCCAATGCTCAAAACAATTAAGCCCAGCGCGCTGATCGCAATGGCAATCACCACGGCGCTGGTCAGTGTGTCACCGAGTAGCAGCAAACCGAAGATGGCCACCATTACGGTTTCGAGTTTGGACAGTGTCGTCCCCACCGCAAAATTTCTAAATGAAAACAACCAGAGTAAAAAAATAGTAAACATGATCTGGCAAATCCCGCCTAAGAAACCATATAACAGGAATTTTGAGTTAATATCGGGGAGCGGCGCATCCGTATAAGCGGCAAGTCCGTATAGATAAATTAGTGCGATTGGCAGTGCATAGATAAATCTCACATAGGCAGCACCGAGCGTGGAAATTTTTCCACTCAAGTGCTTTTGCAATGCCGAGCGAATGTTTTGAAAAAAAGCTGCGCCGATGGTCAGCGGTATCCAGAGTTCCATAGTTAGGTATAGTGAATTTTATGGTTTGTTTTTATGGGGTTAAGACTATCATGGTGAGAGGGATTTGAGTGCTTTTAAAAGCCGTCTCTCGCAGAGGCGCAGAGCACGCAAAGAAAATACAGTAAGTATGGGAAAGGTTAGATTAGATTAGGATATTAATTGTAGGCTCCATGGTAAGAACTTTTACGAAGTAAAATAGACTACTTAAAAAACCTTTGCGAGAGTTATTAGCTGTTTTTAATACTCACTGTTTCCTTAAATTAAAACACGGGAGAAGATGTGCTGCACTACCAATTGGCGCAATTGAATATTGCCAAAATGAAGTATGCTATCGAGTCATCCGAAATGAAGGATTTTGTCAATAACCTGGAAAATATCAATGCCCTCGCGGATAGTTCGCCGGGATTTATATGGCGACTGCAAACAGAGGACGGCGATGCCACCGACATCGACTTCTTCGGTTCTGATGTATTGGTTAATATGAGTATCTGGTGCGATGTCGAATCCCTGCGCGATTATGTCTATAAATCGGCGCACGCCAAAATTATGAGCAGACGCAAAGAGTGGTTTCAGCGGGTAGAAGAAGCATACACAGTATTGTGGTGGATGCCTGAAGGTGAAATTCCTTCATTAGACGAAGCAAAATCAAAACTTGAGTTGTTAAAAACTCAGGGGCCTACTGTGCAAGCCTTCTCAATCAAACAGGCTTTCCCATCTCCAGGCAGTTGAGTAATATTAACCCGGATTTGATCAGAGATTGCCCAGTTGATTTTTTCTCGAAACTTTTTAATCGCGATGTGCGCGACTTTCGTCGCATTTTGTACACTGTACACGCCGCAACCGATGTTACCGTTACTGGCCAACGAGTTTTCGATATCGCCTGCTGAAGCTGGGCTTTTGATGACGGTGACGCTGCTGCCGTTGGGAATTGCGCCGGTGGTATACGGTTATTTCCTGCAGGCGATTCCAGCTAAATTGATGCTGACGGTTGCGTTATTTCTGCTCATGCTGGATCAATTTGCATTTTATCTGGCCAGTGAATTTTGGCACCTGATCGTATTGCGATCGATTCAGGGATTACTGCTTCCGGCAATTTTTACCGCGTTAATGACATACTGTGCCAGCATGGCGCCAACTGGGCAGATTCGCAAAACTATGGGCTGGTATATTGCCGCAACAATTTTGGGCGGGTTTTCGGGTCGCATAATCAGCGGTTATTTCGCCAGTTCATTCGCCTGGCAAACTGCGCTGGTAGTGCCTGGTTTCATGTTGATTATACCGATAGTTTTACTGCGCTATGCGCGTACCGATACAAAGATTAGTTTTGATCGGCTCGATCCACGAACCGTTTCGCGGGTACTCGGGAATCATACCTTCCGCTACATTTATGCTGCTCTGTTCGCTCTATTTTTTGTCTATGCAGGATTGCTCAATGTACTGCCGTTCTGGCTGCAGGAAATCGATGCATCGATCACGCCGTTGCAAATATCGAGCCTGTATATCGGCTATCTGATTGGAATACCTGTTGCCATATTTAGTGAACGTATCATCAATTTATTCGGCGACGATAGAAAGGGGTTGCTGGCCGCTTTGCTATTAAACGCGGTAGGCTTAATCGGCTACCTGATCACCGACTTCGCCCTGCTATATTTTGTCGTGTTAGCTTTCTCAGCTGGATTCTTTTTTATTCACTCGACTTTATCGGGCCTGGCCAATCACCTGGCAGTTGAACACAAGGGCGTGGTCAATGGCTTATACGTGTCTATTTATTACGTCAGCGGTGCGCTGGGATCCTGGCTACCGGCCTATCTTTATGGCTGGCTGGGCTGGAATAGCCTGATTATTGTATTTGGGCTCGTACTCGGAGTCACCGCGTGGTTGATCATGAAATTACGTCTGCAATAAGCTGAGCAGCAGACGTTTAAATAAACGGACACTTCATTATGGATTTACGTGTAGGTGATATTTCTCAAAGTGCCTCGAAAATTAGTGATTTTTTCGTGACAGGCTTTTGCTCCTGCAAAGCCTGCATACTTGCCATCCCTGGCAATAAAAGCAAGTGATCCGATGCTCTAGTAAGGAGCTTATGTACAGGATGTACTGTATGCCGATTTTGCAGGAGCAAAAATCGGTGACGCCGCTATCGCGGAAAAAGCACATTTTTCGTGGTGCTCTTCAGTCATCACCCCAGACAAGCTTACCGCAGTTACTAATTTGGTATCCTCCCAGGTGGTTGGCAATTCGTTGCCCGGTGTCGGAATTGATTCTGCCCATCAGGTTATGGAATAAATGTCTAAACCAAATATTGCGTGGGATTGCAAAATCAAAAACTTCCCAGCCGAGGCTAATGAAGTCGAGGCCAAATTCGTTGGCAATAGCCCGTGTACCGGCCGCAACATCGCTTTTTTGCAGGTTGATTGAAGCCGCTGCCTCGCGTTCGGAAAGAGCAGTCATGCTGACATTTAACAGGTCTGCATTGAGTCGGTATTTACTTAAAATTTCCATCAAAAAGCGCTGCACGCCAGAGCTTGCCTGGCGTATTGTCCAGCGGTATTTTTGATCGAATATTTCGGGTATTTCGGGCGTCCCCTCGAGTAATGATGAATGGTACATGAGACCCTGCTCGCGTTTGAAAGCGCGGATCAAAACCCAGTTATGGTTTTGTGTATATTGCTGCAAAAGCGAAGGGTGGCGCGTAATACTTTCATTCTCTGGCCCCCAGTGAATACAGCAGGCATCGACCTTATTAGCGTTGAGCAAATCGAGCCCGTTGCGAGTGCCGGTTGCCGTGTAGGTGATGATTGCCTTGTTGCCCAGCGATTCGGTAAATTCATTAACGATACGGTGTAACAATGGGTCATCACTACCGGCAATGATGAGTCGATCGTGCAACAGGCCATTGTGGGTTGAATCAAGCATCCATTTATCGATGAGTTCTTTTGGGAACATCCATTTTCCGGTTATTTTGGTGGCGGGTATTTGCTCTTTGCTGACCAGGGCGTAGATTTTTTTCTCGTTGAGATGCAGGTAACCAGATACCTGTTTAACGTTCATGAAGACATCACTTCGATTTTCAAATACGCTGTTCATCGATATTTAATTAAGCCGTTAACAGTTGCATATTTATTTGGCATGCTTAAATTATTTTCCGATATGAGTATCCATGTTCAAGCAATAAATATACCCATTTAATTAGGAAGAATAATTATCAGCTGCGGAATAGAAAACTATGGATAAAAGCACGCGAAAACACGCAAGCTGTGGGTAAATTAAGACAATATGTCGCACCCTGGGGCTAAATGTGGGTCAATTTGTCCCGGCGCAGATAGGTTTTCCGACTGGGGGAGAGTGATAGCAGGCCAACAGTGCAGCATTTGCATTGGTACAACATTTGCAATCTAATTAGAGACTGGATATCGGAAAACAACAGGCAGGTATATGGAAGACATCGAACTGGAAGACTTTGATAACAAGCTCCCAGACAAGCTACCCATTTCTGTGATTATGGAAAAACGTCCATCGGATCATGCCTGGGTGGATTTTACCTACAAGGCTATTGGCGTCGTAACCAGCGATCAACTGCGCGAAAGTGAGACAAAGAAAGTTTATCAACAGGGTGGCGTAGAGCAATATCTGTTTTCTGGCCTCAGCCTGCAGCTTCATGTGGATGAATGTGAAAGCTACTACCACAACCTGATGTCACCCCAGCCGGGTTGCTATATTGTAGCTGGTGCCACTGAAACGTCGGAGGAAATGCCGGAACCCTATCTGGTGAGTTTAAGTTTTGATGAAGCGCATGCCTACCTCGAAGGGGATGAGCTAGTGTATTCGGTTGAAATTCCAGCGCAGCTTTATCGGTGGGTCGAAGCTTTTATCCTGACCCACTATGTGGCGACCAAAAAAACCAAACGCAAACTCAAGAACTGGAAGGAGCAAGTACCCGAAAAAAGGCCGGAAAATTCTACCATTGCAGGCAAACCCTGATGAAAGCGTCTGGGCAGGAAAACCGGTTGTCGCGTTGGTCGCGACGCAAGCAACAAACCGCGGATGAAAATCGAAAAGAAGATCTGGTGCTCGAAATAGAGCTACCAGGCCAGGGTGAAAATGAAATAGAGGCGGCCTTAAGCGAGGATGGGCAGCAAAATGAAGTGCTAGATCCGGTGCTTTCTGATGCTGATATGGAGCCTGTCGAGACTTTGACTGAAAACTCCGATTTCAGTAAATTTATGTCCCCTGGAGTCAGTGACGAGTTGCGCAATCTGGCATTGAGGAAAATGTTTCAGGCGCCATTTTTCAATATCCGTGATGGGCTGGACGAATACGATGAAGACTACACCACGTTCGAAAAACTAGGAGATATAGTCACTGCCGATATGCGTCATCAAATAGATATGGAGGCTAAGCGGAAGCTGGAAGCGGAGCAGCAAGAAGGTTCTGAAGCAGGCGCAATACCAGATAAGCAGGACCTGGAGAGCGACGTGGAGCAAAAACCTTCTGTAGCGGAGGAAGATGAAGGTCTTCAGCAAGAGAGCGTTGATCCGGTCATCGACGAACTCGTCCAGCAGGAGATTATTCCGCATAGTACTGAAACCCCCGATCAGTCTGCCGATAAAATAAAACAAAACTTATGAGCAAGACCAATATGGGTGCAACAGAGGCAGCGCTGGCAACACTGGAGACAGTGAAGACGACACCTACCAGTTTAATCACTTACCAGTCAAACGGGCGTGTTATCGTTTTTGGTGACGAAACCGCATTGAAACTCTGTAATGACTTTTCCGAGTCGCTGAAGGTGAGCCGGATATCGATGCAGGCCTCGAGTAAAACAGCTGATCCCGGCGTTATCGGCTTAAACCAGCGAGATATCGATATTCGCGGCTATTTGGGCAAGTTTACCGTCAGTCTGGTCGATGCGCATGACATGGTCGAAACCCTGCAAGCTGATATTATTCTGGATTTAAATCCAGAGCCATTGATCACCCTGGAGATTCCACCCCCGGGTTATTTGCATGAATCACTCACCGACGCGAGCTCGAAGGCGTTGGAAAATCAGTTGCTCGATTTGACCGGTGAGTTTGAAAAACCGAAATATTTTAAATACAACGCTTCGATTTGCGCGCATGGTGTGAATGGAAAAACCGTTTGTACTAACTGTATCGATGCCTGTCCCGCAGGCGCCATCCGCAGTTTAATCGAAACCATCGAAGTCGATCCTTATCTGTGTCAGGGTGGTGGGACCTGTGCCACGGTCTGCCCCTCGGGCGCTATCCAGTACGTTTACCCACGACTTGCCGACAATGGTAATCAGGTTCGGAAAATGTTGCAGGCGTTTCACCAACAGGGGGGTAGTACGGCGATAGTGATATTTCATGCCGAAGACGAATTTCCCGAAGCAATGTTCGAACCGCATGCCTCGATATTACCCGTGCGGGTCGAGGAGTTGGCCAGCGTTGGTGCCGATTTATGTTTATCTGCACTGGTTTTTGGCGCATCGCAGGTGGTTTTGCTAGCCAATGACGAGATACCGGTGATGTCGTTAACGCAGCTGCTCGCACAACTAGAGTGGTTGCAGTCCCTGTTAAGTGGTCTCGGTCTGGATTCGCAACTAATCAGTCTTCAACAGAAGTCCGATGACTATGTTCCACTGAAATCCGAATGGTATATCGAGCCAGCGATTTACACCATGCCGGATAATAAACGTAATGCAATTTTTCAGGCTCTGGATCATCTATATCAGCATATTGAAAAAACCAGAGAGTTAGTCAGCCTGCCGGCAGGCGCCCCTTTTGGTACTGCGACAATCGACGACAAGCGATGCACACTTTGCATGGCTTGCGTCGGGGCTTGCCCGGGGAAGGCTCTACAGGACGGTTCCAACAGGGAGATGCCTGAAGTATTTTTTATTGAAAGTCTGTGTATCCAGTGCGGTGCCTGTACGCAGACCTGTCCCGAAGACGCCATCTCAATCTCGCCGAGAATGATATTCGATCGCGAAAAAAGGAATCAGTCACGCGCATTGAATCAGGATGTTCCGTTTGCCTGCATCAGTTGTGGCAAGCCTTTTGCGCCTACATCGGCGATTCATAAGATAACCGATCAATTGAAACACCATTATATGTTCAAAACTACCCGAGCGCTCGATCGCCTGAAAATGTGTGAAGACTGCCGTGTGGTTGATATTGTCCAGGACCCGGAAGCCTTAAATGGTAATTTTGACCCGTTAAATTGAGCTATACCAATTGACTTGCCATTAATGGTCATAATTGGTAATTATTTTCCTATCGATACTGGAACGTAGAGTGCTATATGAATAGAAGTGAAGAAAATAATAATATGACGGCACAAGCACAGGCAGTGGTTCTGGAGGAGACGGATCAACAGGGTTCTGTTGAGGTTCGCTTCGACGGCGTTGCGGGGGCAAAACACGACGCAATCGACGAGGAGCAACAGTACCGTGCATCGGCCTACGCGCTAATCGCTGCGTTATTAAGAGCAGCACCCGACCAGGCGATGCTTGACCGGCTTGACGGCTTATCGCAACCAACGATCACCGATGGCGACGATTTATTACTCGCAATGTCGGCCCTGGCGTTGTCGGCAAAACACCATACACCAGCGTCAATCGACGATGAATTCCACAATTTGTTTATCGGTTTGGGCAAGGGCGAGATCGTGCCATACGGCTCCTGGTATCTCACCGGATTCATGATGGAAAAACCATTGAGCGATTTACGCGACGACCTGGCGAGACTCGGTTACGAGAGAAACGCGTCTATAGTCGAACCGGAAGATCATGTCGCAGCCCTGTTTGAAGTGATCTCGTTGATGATTGCTGAAGGAGCTGACTTATCCGTGCAGAGTAATTTTTTCGAATCACATATGGCGAATTGGATAGGCAGTTTTTTTGCCGATTTGAGCATGGCCAAATCGGCTGTATTTTATAAATCAGTAGGACGTTTTGGAGCAGCATTTTTCGCATTGGAGAATGAATATTTTTCGATGCAAACCTGATGGTGGAAAGTTTAGTCATTTAAACCCTTGATACGAGGGAGGAGCACCTGGTGAAAAAGATTAAAAAAGAACTCGATAAACAACGCAGAGAATTTATCAAAAAATCCACTCTTGTTGGTGCCGGGGTGGCTGCAGCAGCGGTTGCACCTGGTGCCTCCGCCGGCGTTATGTCTGAAAAGCCCGAAGATAAACAACAAGTGGGATATCAACTAACGCCGCATGTTATCGAATACTACAAATCGGCAGCGAACTAATCCGGGGCAATGAATATGAGTAAATTAATTAAAAAGTCTAGCCGCATTGCCAGTGTCAACTCTGCGATCGAGGCTGCAAATATTGAATCAACCAGGGAAAACAAACCCGTCGCAGATACGATCAGTCGCCGTGCTTTTCTGCGCAATTCAGGTTTGATGGCAGGTGGTGCGGCACTGGCTACTACGGTATCGCCGGTAATGATGAAAAAGGCCGAAGCGGCGATGGCACCCGGTGCCGGGGCTGAACGCATAAAAACAATTTGTACCCATTGCGCGGTTGGTTGCGGCATTATCGCCGAAGTACAAAATGGTGTCTGGACTGGACAGGAGCCAGCATTCGATCACCCGTTTAACAGGGGCGCACATTGTGCGAAAGGCGCTGCCATCCGGGAGCATGGCCATGGCGAAAGACGTCTCAAATACCCGACCAAATTGGTCGATGGCAAATGGAAAAAAGTTTCCTGGGAAGAAGCCATCAATGAAATTGGCGACAAGATGCTGGAAATCAGAAAAACCTCGGGTCCCGATTCGGTTTACTGGTTAGGTTCAGCCAAACACAGTAATGAACAGGCCTATTTATTCCGCAAGATGGCGGGTATGTGGGGCACCAATAATGTCGACCATCAGGCGCGCATCTGCCACTCGACGACGGTAGCCGGTGTAGCGAATACATGGGGTTACGGCGCGATGACTAATTCGTTCAACGATATTCACAATTCCAAAGCTATATTGTTGATCGGCTCAAATCCGGCGGAAGCGCATCCCGTGGCGCTACAGCACATATTCAAGGCGAAGGAAGAAAACAATGCACCGATGATTGTGATTGATCCTCGCTTTACCCGCACCGCAGCCCACGCGAATCACTATTTGAAAATACGCCCCGGTACCGACGTCCCCATTATCTGGGGCATGTTATGGCATATCTTCGAAAATGGCTGGGAAGACAAGGAGTACATTCGTCAACGTGTCTATGGACTCGATGACGTCAGAAAAGAAGTAGCCAAATGGACGCCAGATGAAGTCGAACGCGTCACCGGTGTTCCGGGGGGGCAGGTTTTTGCAGCAGCCAAGGCGATGTCTGATAACCGACCGGGTACCTTCATCTGGTGCATGGGTGGAACCCAACACACCATCGGTAATAATAATACCCGCGCTTACTGCACATTCCAGTTAGCGCTCGGTAATATAGGAGTAATGGGTGGTGGTGCCAACATTTTCCGTGGCCACGACAATGTGCAAGGTGCTACCGACCTCGGTGTACTGTCTAATACCTTGCCCGGTTATTATGGTTTATCGGCAGGCTCGTGGAAGCATTGGTCCAAGGTCTGGGGTCTGGATTACGAATGGGTCAAGGGCCAGTTTGATAGCGGTAGCTACGAGCAAAGTAAGGGCAAGGATGTGCACGTGATGAATACCAAAGGAATTCCAGTATCACGCTGGATTGATGGTGTGCTTGAGGATAAGGCCAATATTGCACAAAAGGATAATGTCAGAGCGATGGTTTTATGGGGGCATGCGCCTAATAGTCAGACCCGCGGCCTCGAACAGAAAAAAGCGATGGAAAAACTTGATCTGCTGGTGGTCGTCGATCCCTATCCGACCGCTTCCGCAGTGATGCACGATCGTACCGATGGCGTCTACCTGTTGCCGGCAGCGACACAGATGGAAACCTACGGTTCGGTCACCGCGTCAAATCGCTCGTTCCAATGGCGCACAAAAGTAATCGAGCCGTTGTTCGAGTCGCTACCCGACCATACCATCATGTATAAAATGGCGAAGAAATTAGGCATTTCCGACCAGTTATTCAAGAATATTGCGGTGAATGGCGAGGAGCCACTGGTGGAAGATATTCTGCGCGAAATCAATCGAGGCATGTGGACCATCGGTTATACCGGTCAGAGTCCGGAGCGATTGAAAAAACATCAGGAGAACTGGGGAACCTTCGATTACACCACATTGAAAGCCGAAGGTGGCCCCGCCGATGGGGATTTCTACGGTTTACCCTGGCCTTCGTGGGGTACGCCGGAGATGAACCATCCCGGCACACCAAACCTGTATGACACATCGAAATCGGTTGCTGACGGTGGCCTGACTTTCCGTGCCAGATTTGGTGTCGAAAGAGACGGTGTCAACCTGCTGGCCGAAGGCTCTTATAGTAAGGACTCGGAAATCAAAGATGGCTATCCTCAATTCGACCACGCATTGTTGAAGAAACTCGGTTGGTGGAATGATCTGACTGCAGATGAAAAATCCGCCGCCGAAGGCAAAAACTGGAAGACCGATTTATCCGGAGGAATCCAGCGAGTCGCGATCAAGCATGGTTGTGCGCCGTTTGGCAATGCCAAGGCGAGAACGATGGTCTGGACCTTCCCGGACCCGGTACCGATACACCGCGAACCCTTATACACGTCGCGGCGTGACCTGGTGGAAAAGTATCCAACCTACGAAGATCGAAAGTCCTTCTGGAGGCTGCCAACTCGCTATGCTTCAATTCAGGCGAAAGATTACTCCAAGGATTATCCGCTGATCCTGACTTCAGGACGATTGGTCGAATTTGAAGGCGGTGGAGACGAATCGCGCTCCAACGCATGGCTGGCCGAATTGCAGCAGGATATGTTTGTAGAAATACATCCCCGTGACGCCAATAATGCTGGCATCAGGGATGGTGATGATGTCTGGGTAGAGGGGGCTGAAAGAGCCAGGCTCAAGGTCAAGGCGCAGATCACCCGGCGTGTGGGCTCCGGAGTTGCATTCTTGCCATTCCACTTCGCTGGACAGTTACAGGGTAAGGATCTTAGCTCCAAATATCCTCAAGGCGCTGCCCCCTATGTCATGGGTGAAGCCGCCAATACAGCGATGACCTATGGTTATGATTCAGTCACCCAAATGCAAGAATCCAAATGCAGCCTTTGCCGCATTACGAAAGCTTAAACAGCGAGGAATTATAAAATGGCTAGAATGAAATTTTATTGTGATGCGGAACGCTGTATTGAATGTAATGCCTGTGTAACCGCCTGTAAAAACGAGCATGAAATCCCCTGGGGAGTGAATCGTCGACGTGTGGTGACGATAAAAGATGGTGTGCAGGGAGAACGATCATTATCGGTCGCCTGTATGCATTGCTCAGATGCGCCTTGCGCCGCAGTTTGTCCGGTAGATTGCTTTTACACCACCAATGACGGTGTGGTGTTGCACGACAAAGACATTTGTATCGGCTGCGGATACTGCTTTTACGCCTGTCCCTTTGGCGCGCCGCAATTTCCCGAAGCCGCGGCTTTCTCGTCGCGTGGAAAAATGGATAAGTGTACTTTTTGTGCCGGTGGTCCGGAAGAAGATCACAGTTCCGATGAGTATAAGAAGTATGGACGCAATCGCCTTTCGGAAGGTAAATTGCCACTTTGCGCCGAGATGTGTGCCACCAAGGCGCTGCTGGCGGGTGACGCTAGCATGCTTTCCGATATTTACCGAAAGCGCATAATCAACCGTGGCGCCAGCGTGCTTGACTGGGGTGTGGCGTATGACAACGCCAAGTTGAGGTCATAATAATCGGCAGAAACCGGGAAAGTGATTTGAATGGCTTTCCCAACTTAAAAAACTCGATACAGGGAGGTATCTGAGTTTTATCTGACAGGGCGACTGACTAATTTCTGACTGGAACAATGGAGCGTAGCTTGAAATTCATATCGATATTGATGGTTTTATTTTTTGTGTCTTTGCCACTGGTATCACAGGCGCTGACGAATGATGGCGGCGACGGGGTATTAAGCAAAAATCCGGGCAGTGAATTATGGCGTAATGTCCGGCAAAGAAATTTCCCGTTAGCGGGTTCCAGCCAGGTGAAAAGCACAGAGGCGAATATCCTGATTAATATATCGGGAGAAGCATGGCGACAGTACAGAACCCTGTCGCTGATTCCGAGAGCCAGTATTGCTTTGCTGGTCGCGTTAATCGGTGTTTTTCTGTTCCGCATTATTCGCGGCAGAATCAAAATACAAGACGGGCGTTCGGGTATTAAAATTCTACGATTTAGCCTGAACCAGCGTGTTACTCACTGGAGTACTGCAATTCTGTTTGTGTTGCTCTCCATTACAGGACTGATCTTGTTGTTAGGGCGCAGTTTGTTGATACCACTGATGGGGTCGGAAGCCTTTAGTTATATCGTTAGCGCAACCAGAACACTGCATAATTATCTTGGGCCGGCTTTCGCAGTTTCACTGATTTTTCTGTTCGTGCTTTTTATTCGCGGTAATAAAATAACGCCTAAACAGGATCTGGAATGGATAATGAAAGGCGGTGGACTGTTTGGAAAACATGCCAGTTCAGGCTGTTATAACGCGGGTGAAAAAGGCTGGTTCTGGATAGCGGTTGCGGTTGGTTCAGCGATCGTGGGAAGCGGTCTGATTCTGGATTTTCCAATATTTGAGCAGAGTCGCGCGACAATGGAATTTTACCTTGTGGTTCATGGCATCGCTGCCCTGATTATGATCATTGCTTCGTTCGGACATATCTATATGGGTACGGCTGCGATGGAAGGGGCATTTGAGGTCATGCAAACCGGATATTGCGATACTAACTGGGCTAAAGAGCATCATGATCTCTGGTATGAAAGTGTGAAGGATTCAGGGGGTGAAAGTTTGCCTCAGGCGCAAAGCGATGGCGCATCGCAAGGCATACAAAAAGAGTCCACCGATAACGCATAGTGGGTCTCGTTTCAAGCAGATATTTTATTAGCGAGCGGATTTTTACATCGGCAAAAGTTTCGCCCAGGTGCCCTTCTTATCAATACTGCCCTGGCGTCGATTTTGCGATGCAGGACTAATGAATGCCTGTTTTTTGTCCATCTGCGTGAGGGTTCGGCCTGGTACAACTAGCGATTCCTCCATGCTATATTAGTAGTCTTTTAAATCAAACATACTGTAGTAACAGCAATCCTCATGGGGCAATAGTAATGGACGAAGATGAATTTAATATGTCGATTCGTAAGTTTTTGAAAAAGGTTGGCATCGCCTCGCAGCGAGAAATAGAAAAAGCGATAAGGTCGGGCCTCGACAGCGGAGCAATTTCCGCACAGGACAGTATTAAAGTATCTGTAACATTGCACATCGATCAGCAGGATCCGGATCTGGTGATAGACGGTGAGATAAAACTGCAGTAATGATCGGGCAATAATAGTGGCTGAGAAATCCTTAAACGAAGATGAAGTAGACCTGATTTATCGTCAAATGATCGATTCATTTATCGATTGTGCGAATGAACTGGCTGAACAAAATAGTGCGGAAAATGTTGGTATGGCACTCTTGTTTGCGGCCTCCAGGTTCAATGCTTTCGTCGTATCGCAACATGCTGAAAACCGCGAAGATTACGAAAAAGATATGGAAAAAGCGCAGGAATTTTTTATATCCCAGTATCAGCAAATGTTAACCGAGAATCTCGAAGACTATAAAAAGGTCTACGAGAAATACTCCCAGCTTACCAGGCCTCAATAGCGTTGGATTCTATTTCCTCCAGTTGCTCCTGGATCATTTCCTCGTCTTCAATCATCACTGGATCGCAATATAAGCTGACAATAAACTCGGTGCCTACGTCCAGGGTTGAGAACACTTCAATATTGCCCCCGTAACGCCGCACTAGCCCATAACTGATTGATAACCCCAGTCCGGTTCCCTCGCCCTGTTCCTTGGTGGTATAGAAAGGATTGAATGCCTTGCTGACAATATTTTCATCCATACCATGACCATTATCGCGGATGATAATTTGCACCCCTTTTTTCTGCAGGTTGTTGCTAGTGATGCTGATCAGTCCGGCTTTATCAGGAAGCGCCTGAATCGCATTGCTGATCAGGTTGACCAGGACCTGCTGCAGTTCCTGCTGGTTGATATTGATCAACAAGTCAGACTGTAGAGATAAGTCTATCTTGTAATCCAGGTCAGAACGTAAATGGTGAACCAGTTTTATAGTTTCCTCGATAACACCATTAACATCTATTTCGGTCATATAACCGGCATAAGCGTCGGGCTTGGCATATTGCAGCAGGTTATTGGTAATATCTTTGATGCGGTAGATTTGATTAACGACTAAATCTATCTCATCCTGCACAGGTTCCAGGCTGGAGCCCATTTCCGAAATAATAATATCGAGATTTCCGAGCATCACAGCGGTCGGGTTATTGATTTCATGGGCGACCCCAGCGGTCAATTCGCCGAGCGCGGCCAGCTTCTCAGCGATTACCAGTTTCTGCCGGGTTTTACGTAAAACCCGGATGGTGTTAATCAGTTCCTTATTTTTTAGTTTCAATTCAGA
The DNA here is from genome assembly GCA_965370015.1 of uncultured bacterium. GTDB lineage: Bacteria > Pseudomonadota > Gammaproteobacteria. The sequence continues at coordinate 14,011 of CBDUSZ010000035.1, forward strand.
GGTTCGCTCTTCGACCTTTTCTTCTAGTTCGTTGGCCCAGTTTTGCATGAGTAATTTGCGCTCGTTAAGCAGGTCCAGCATCGCATCAAATTCATTGGCGAGGGAACCGATTTCATCTTTGGATATGATTTTACCAATTCTTTTTTCTTCGCCTTTACGGGTTGCCTGTACCACCGAGCTCATCAGCTCCAACGGCTTAAATATTGACTTGGCGCCTTTTACCGCGACCAGGGCGGTCAGCCCCATCAGCGCGAAAAACAGCAAAACCAGGACGATTAATGCATTGATCAACGCCTGGCGAAAAGGCGCTTCGAGAAATCCAGCGTAAAGCATGCCGACGCGGTTGCCATCGACGTCGATAATGGGCTCGTAGGACGATATGTACCAGTCATTGACCACGAACGCGCGTGCGATCCAGGTATTGCCCTGATCTAGAACATTGGTTCGAACCTCATTTGATACGCGTGTACCCAGCGCTCTTTCGCCCGGTCTGATCGGCACATTGGTAGTTATGCGCACATCGTCGAGAAATACCGTAACAGTGCCGATACTGCCACTTCTTAAACTACCCGGACCATAAACCAGGTCCCTGATAACATCGACAAATGTAAAGTTTGCGTTGAGTAGTACACCAGCATCGAGGATTGCCAATACCTCAGATTTTGAATCGATGATCGGATATAGCGCCCTGATCATCATGCCGCGATCTTCGACTAGTTTATCGGTAGGGCGCGCTCTTGGTGTTTCAATTAATGACAGTCGCACCGGCTCGGCCAGATTTTCACCAGCCAGATCGGAGGCGCTAAATATTTCAACACCGGAGGATGCTGCTCCTTTTTTAGCCAATTCTAAAGCAGATGAATGACGAGAATCGCTAGATCCTGGATCAATATTATAACCATCCATTAACTTGCCATTTTTATCGACCAGATGAATATAGGAAAAAGAGTTATCTTTTCTGAGTTGTTCTATCTGCTGTTGAATTGACTGGGTGTTGCCGCGTGATAACTGGGTTCTAAAGGCAAAAGACTCGGCAGTTTTACCCAGCGCGCTTAAATAGTCGCGTTTGATTCTTTCGAATGCGTCGTGGGATACGGATAAATCGGTGTTTACCTTGATATAGAGTTGTTCGTAACTGAAGTGAGTACCCCAGTAAATAGCCAGCACCAGTGCGATAGGCATGACCAGCAATATCGGAAATAAAACCAGTACCAGCAGCTTGTATCGAACCGTGTTTCGAATTTTGCTGATGATATTGGTGAACGCGACCATGGTTGTAACTCAGCCCGTATGCGGCATGCAGGGAACGAAGTTACTAAGGGCGAGCGTTGGCAACTGCTCCTGCTGTCGTTTAAAGGCGCCTACTGTTGGTGCTCTACCACCTACATCCATATAGGCGCAGCTTTCATCCTCCGGGCCAGCAGAGCTATTCAAATTTGTTGCAGAAGAATTTGTCGGGCACAATCTGTCCATATTACAATCCACGTTTTTCTGGTCGTGTTTATTGGCGATAGTCACTAGTCGTCATTGCCTTCGCGCAGTATGCTGGCTAAATCGCTTTTTCCCATGCAATCACTTTTCTATCAAGTGTTTTTCTGGAAATCCCTAATCGGCGGGCAGCAGCAGACTTGTTACCCTTCTCAATATTTAAGATTTTTAAAATATGCTGTTTTTCTACATCCGCTAACAGTGTACTTGTTTCCTGAGGCTCCTCGCTGGCGCCGGCTTCCGGTGTGGTACCACCAATCGCCTCACTCGGCGGAGTGTTGAGCAATAAACTGCGTTCGATTACGTTCTTTAATTCACGAATATTGCCGGGCCACCGGTAAGTAGATAGAAAGGCCAGTTCGTCGTTGCTGAGCATCGATGGCTTTATACCCAGTCCAGCGGATATGGTATCGATAAAATATTCCGATAACTCTTTAAGATCTTCAATTCGCTCTCGCAGGGGTGGTATTTGAAGATTTAAAACATTCAGGCGGAAAAACAAATCTTCGCGAAAATTACCCTCGTGCACACAGGTTTCCAGCTTTTTATTGGTGGCGGCAATAATGCGTACATCGACCGGGACTTCCTGGTTAGAGCCTACCGGCCTAATGTTTTTTTCATCAAGGACGCGAAGCAAATGTGCTTGCATTGGCAGTGGCATTTCTCCAATCTCATCGAGAAATAAAGTGCCACCGTTGGCATAACTGAATAACCCCTCACGACCTTGATGAGCACCGGTAAATGCGCCTTTTACATGGCCGAACAGTTCACTTTCGAGTAATTCAGCCGACATCGCGCCACAATTAATCGGTACGAATATACCCGTCCTGCCGCTCAATTCGTGAATGCTCCTGGCGGCCAGTTCCTTGCCGGTACCCGATTCGCCTTCGATCAAAATAGTAGATGGCATCGGCGCTACGCGATTAATCACTTCACCCAGATGGCGTATAGACGCACACTTACCAATCATGCCTGAGCCATTATAAATTTGGTCGACCTGCCTACGCAGAACAAAGTTCTCCCTTTTAATATCCTGTCTTTCTATACAACGATCAACCGCGGTCAGGATTTGATCCATTCTGAAGGGTTTGATAATGAAATCAGCGGCACCGGCACGAATCGCCTCGATGGCTATATCGAGGTGCGCGTGAGCAGTGATGAAGATAACCGGTGTGTTACAGCCCGATTCACGCAGGCTCTGCACCCACTCGACGCCTGAGCCCCCGGGTAATTTAATATCGGCAATGATCAAGTCAAAATGACAGCGTTTGCGTAAGGCTTCGGCCGTTTCAAGATTCTCCGCCGATTCGATGAAGCCGAGGAATTTGGATAGACCTTTTACGAGGAAGTTTCGGATTCCATGTTCGTCGTCAATCACCAGGATTGATCTATGCTTCAAATACTTCTTGTTCGCATCCTGGCTTGTTTCGGTATTTTCAGTGTTGATCGCTGGCTGACTCACTATATTATTCTCGCTAAATACTTTGAGGTAATCATGTCAGGGCATCGTTACCTGCTGCATCAGTTATAGCTAATGGCACGATACATGATAGCTTAGCGAGCACTTTAAAACTATGCCTGCCCGAGCGACCCCTGTGCTCGAATTAACTACTGTCGACTGCAAAATAGGCGATGGCTTGTTAGTTTGTCACGAAATCGCGATTGAGGTTCAACAACCATGGCATAATATTAATTATTGATGTTTCTGCAGGAGCCAGATGTGCCACAAATTGTACTCGAATATTCGTCGAATTTGCCCCCAGTCGCGGACTTTAATCACCTGTTCAGTGAGGTTCACCGTAGTTTGCAAGATATTGCTGATATTCGTCTCGATAACTGTAAAAGCAGGGCGTGGAAGGCAGAAGATTATTTCATTGGTAATGGTGAGGCTAATAATGCCTTTGTGCATTTGCAAATTCGGATGATTGAAGGCAGGACGCCAGCGGTAAAACAGGCCATCGGCGAGCGATGCCTTAAAATACTCAAGCAGCTTTATAGCGCCTCTATTGCGGTGATGGCGTTGCAAATCACCGTCGAAGTCGATGACCTGCAACGCGAGTTTTATTTCAAACACCCTGAAGGTAGTTTGACGCCGCAATGAAACAGGGTGGCAAATCTCCTTATTGCAGCACCCGGTCAGGTTAAATTGCTGTCTGGATAAACGATATGCGGCAAGTTAAAGACGCCAGGCTGTTTTTTGCACTTTGGCCGAATGACGAGATCAGGTTGCAAATAGCCAAAAACCTGAAGCGTTTTAATTTAGATCAACATAAAAGCCGGCTGGTTACGAATGACAATTTGCACCTGACCTTGCACTTTATTGGCAATACGTCGATAACAGAAATGAAATGCCTGGATCGACAGGCCAGGCAGTGTAATGGCAAACCATTCGACTTGACGCTGGATTGCTCGGGACATTTTAAAAAGCCGAAAGTATTCTGGTTAGGGTCCCGGCGGGTACCCCGGTCTCTGAGTAACCTGCATCGGAATCTCGGAGAAATGATTTCTGAATGTGAATACGCACTAGAATCACGGCCTTATTCGCCGCATGTGACCGTGGCACGAAAGATTTATCAGGCTCCCGAGCCTGCCTCGTTTGAGCCGGTGCACTGGCGTGTGAATCGGTTTGTGATGGTGGAGTCGGTTTCTGTTTATGGGGGTGTGCGGTATGAAGTCGTTGAGAGTTATCTGCTTGATTAGCCGGATTAGATTTTTATAAACATTATTTCGCACACTAAACCTTTCATTACTCTGT
>CBDUSZ010000036.1:0-18229 GCA_965370015.1 uncultured bacterium
TCCAGGGAGCCGAAGGCCACACGATTGGGCTGCCCTTTTCTTGGTGACTTCTTTTTGGCAAAAAAAGAAGCCACTCGCGCACTGACTCATAAATAACTACGGAGTAAGGAAAGTCGTCGTGTGCGAAACTACGCACAAATTTCCAGGAAAAATCTTGGACGATATAAAATTAGCCCCGGCCTAACTGCCGCTGATATTCCCGCAGCCAGGTCTCTGTGATTAGCACCGCGGACAGACTGTCTATTTCGGGCTTGCTTTTGTGTTTTCCGCTGGCAATCGCGATGGTATAAGCTTCGCGGGTGGTCAGTCTTTCGTCGATTAGCTGTGTATCTATGTGATATCTGCCGTGTAGCTGACGGCTGAAACGGCTGGCCTTGTCGGTCATGTATTTGGTTTCGGCATACTCTGAGGTAGGCAACCCGACGATCAATTTTTGTGGTTTCCATTCACTGAGTAATTTCGAGATGGCTTCCCAGTTGGGAGACTGCTGAAAGGATTTTATCGCGGCCAGGGGCCTGGCCTGAGAGGTTAGCGTTTGCCCGACTGCGATACCGATCCAGCTGGTACCATAATCAAAGCCGATAACGGTTTCAATTTGGGCCTCAGGCATTCCCGCTCACAGGCGACAGCCTGCTGATATCGAAGCCCAGGGTGTCGAAGGCCATCTGCCATTTATCGTCGGAATTCTCGTGGAACAATAGCTCTGCGCCAGAGGCTGAAGTGAGCCAGGAATTTTGCTGTAGTTCCGATTCCAGTTGTCCGGGAGCCCAGCCGGAAAAGCCCAGTATTACCAGATAATCCTCTGGCCCCCTGTGATCCGCAATTGCTTGCAGGACGTCCAACGAACTGGTCAGGTGGATGCCGGATGATACTTCGAATGTTTTTTGCCAGTTCTCTGTAGTGGTATGTAATACGAATCCTTGTTCTAGTTGAACCGGCCCGCCGATAAACACTGGTTGTTTGTTGATGGCTTCGTCTACACATTCGATATCGAGCTGGGTGAAAATATCTTCCAGCGTTTGGTCGGTTTGATGATTGACAACCAGCCCCATGCTACCGTCCTGGCTGTGCTCGCAAATGTAAACCAGGCTGGAAGCAAATAACGGGTCTTTGATCGCAGGCGTCGCTATCAGACACTTATCGACTAAATTTGCCTTATCCTCTGTCATAATATCTATACCTTGCCTTTTGTGCTCAGACGGTTGCTTTTAAAATCCCAGGTCCTGATGATAACTAACTGATCGGCACGTTGTTTCAATTCTTCAGAAAAAGGTGCAAATGGCTCCGCCATGCGAAGAATACGTTTTGCTGCTTCGTCGAGTATGCTGCTACCCGATGAGCGGGTGATTTTGACATCCAGTATCTCTCCTGCCGAATTAATTTTTACACTTAACCGTAGCTGGCCGTTTATTTTATTAATTCTGGCTTCCTGGGGATAGTTCAAATTTCCGGTGCGTTCTATTTTATTTACCCAGTTAGCCAGGTAACTGGCTTCTATCGCTTTTTTAGTCGATGCGGTCAGCGTGATTATCCTCGGTCGCCTGGCGTAATCAATGGTCATTTGTCTGATTTCAGCCTGTAATTTTGCTATCAGACTTTGTCGCTGTTCGGCTTCGTTCAGTTGCTCTGAGCTGGTTTGTTTTTTACGAATCTGGTTTTGCGTATCAACCGCGTGTTGAGCCTCGGCCTGGGTGATGAAATAGAGCCTGTTGATGGTAAGCTGGTTCCTGTGTAGTTCGGATCGCGCCTGATCGGCCAGGCCTATCTGATCGAGAGGAGTATTCGCCGAAACCGGCGCACTGGGGCGAGCCTTTTGGTCGGCATTTCCGCCGCCTGCCTGGTCTACCTGCGCGAGGTAGTCGGGATTTTCCACTTCCTCCAGGCTGCGCGAATTAGCAAGAATAATTTCGAGGCTGGGTAAAGCGTCGGATTTCGAATTTTTGTTGGTGGTGAAACCAACGCCTAACACTACGATTGCATGGACTGTCAGCGCAAGAAACAGGGTGAATCCCAGGCGGTCGCTGGCGCCAATTCGCGGTGATTTCGTATGTGAGCCATATTGAGCCATTCGGGTGCTATTTTGCCAACATTGGTGTCGCTTAACCAGCCATTTGAGAGATCAAATTTGCGTTTTGCCACCCAGTGCCGACTTTTATTCGATGATAGTGACCCTTAGGTCTGAAGCGAGTTCGATTTTTTCCGCAAACGAACGGGAAATGATGATTTTCTGATTTTCGTCAATGATCATGTAATCCTCGATACCGAGTAAACCTGCGAGCAACCGATGATTATCCAGGCCATCTATCATCAGTGTTGTCGCGGCGACGTCAGCGAGTACTGGATCGGAAGTCAATACCGTGGCTGAGCTGAGGAAATTTGACGGCTTGCCAGTGCGTGGGTCGATAATATGATGTATTTTTTTATCCCCCTTGCGATAAAAACGTACATAATTACCCGAAGTAAACAGGGCCTGCCTGGCTGACAGGTTAATACTGGCAATTGCGCCTGGTTCGAATGGGTTTTGCACGCCTATATGCCAGGGTTTTCCGAGCTTGGTGCCCGAAGTGATGAGATCGCCCCCGGCATTGATCAAATAGTCCTCAAACCCCTGCTGATCGAGGTAACGGGCGATCTGAGCGACTGCATATCCCTTTGCGATACCGCCGAAATCCAGTTGCAGATGAATATTATGACTAGTCGCTAGACGGTTCTGAATTTCCAGGTCGAACATCGTCGGCAGGTCTTGCTGGATGGATTTTATCAACACCTCGTCGGGGTTGGATTGTCCATGGAACCCATAGGCTGCGATCAGTTTCCCCAGCGCCGGATTGAATAACCGATTTGAGCGCAGATAATATTGTTGGCTCAAATTTATTAAATCAAGCAACGAAGCCGGTATCGCCACCCTTTGAGTGCCACTCAGGGCTTGATTGAAACGGCTTAACTCGCTGTCTTCCCAGGCATGCCAGCTTTGACGATATGATGACAGTTGTTGCTCGATTTTGAGCAATGCCTGTTCAGATTTTGCAACATCGCGATGAATCAGGGTAATATCGATGACGGTGCCGAACTCTAACAGGCGTTGTTCGAGCAGATATGGTTGCTGCTCGCAGCCTGCGAGCAGCACGGTAATGCCGAGTAGTATCAGGGTTAACGAGCGACGAGTCGATCGATGCAATTGAATAGCTCTGCGCTAATATTTAATCCGAATTCCTGGTCTAACTCGCGTATGCAGGTGGGGCTGGTGACATTGATTTCGGTAATATAGTCACCGATTACGTCGATACCGACAAAAAGCAGCCCTTTGTCGCGTAATGCTGGACCAATTTGTTCGCACAACCAGTGATCGCGTTTACTCAGTTTTTGCCCCTGAGTACTGGCACCCGCGGCGATATTTCCGCGATTTTCGCCAGCTGCGGGTAAGCGCGCAAGCGCGTAGGGGATGGCCTGGCCATTAACCAGCAGGATGCGTTTGTCGCCCTGGCTGATCTCAGGAATATAGCGTTGCGCCATTGTCTGTGAGGTGCCGAACCGGGTCACGGTTTCGAGGATCACGTTGGTGTTCTTATCGCCTGCTAGCACTCTAAATATGGATTGCCCGCCCATACCATCCAGTGGTTTGATGATGACATCCTGATGTTCCTCAATAAATTCAACCAGGCGTCGCGGATTTCTGCTTACGCGGGACGCGACACAACACTGTGGGAAATATCGTGTATAAAGCTTTTCGTTACAGTCTCGAAGGCTGGCGGCTTTATTGATAACGAGGGTGTCGTTTTCCTCCGCCTGTTCGAGTAAATAAGTGCAATAGATATATTCGAGGTCAAACGGGGGATCTTTACGCATCAAAATCACATCGAGCTCATCGAGGCGGCAAACTCCAGCATCACTTTTACTAAACCAGTCCTGGTTATCGTCTTTCAGTTGCAACAGCTGGTAGTTTGCATAACTGACGTTATTGTCCATGTACAGGTCATTAATCGTCATGTAATAAATTTGCCAGCCACGGTCCTGCGCCTCCAGCAGCATCGCAAAACTCGAGTCTTTCCAGGGTTTGATGGACTCTATCGGATCCATCACGATGCCGAGCTTGCCAGCAGTCATCTGGCGAGTAACTGTCGCAGGGCGGTTGCGAGGATTTTTTCGCGCATAATTTCACCTGTTCAATGTGGGGATAGTGTCAATTTTACTCAAATTCGTTAATCTGGCCCATCAAAATCTCGTTTTAATCAAACAAAAGTAAGTAATCCGGCAATCGCCTGTAATTAAAATATGGGCGCCCAGGGCTTAATTTCCATTGGCTTAGAAGTTTCCACCAATCTGATACCGCCATTTATTTCGTTGGTACTTGATCTAAGTCATGTTTTGAGTGGTTTTCTCCCATGATAAGTCTCGATTCGAGACTATTCTTCACATCGGCAGATAATTTCTACTATAAATTAGATCGATAGTAATTCGAAAACAATCAATGGATCGGTCTGTGTTTTATCGGGTAAAAATTAGGGCTAAGTAGTAATTTTTCAATACTCAAACTATTTAGATATCAGGCTGCGAGATAAAGGTTATAGGATGGATTAATAATGGCAGGAGGCATCGATATTTACGAGGAATAAAGAAGTGCACGATCAAATACGTTTGGGCCACGTGGGATTATCGGACCACGAAATAAGAGTGTTGAAGGTGATATTTTCGCTTTCTCCCCTGTTAAAAGAGAGCTACTCGTTAACCGGATCTAAGGATCTCGAAAAAGCCGATTTGGTACTGGTCAACCTGGACATCCCGGACGCAGTGAAAGAGTGGAATATAATTTCTCGTGCCAATCGTCTTGCGACCCCAATGACGCTCAGTTCTAGTGGAAAGACCGTCAATGGCATAGTCACTATACCGCTACCGATCCGATTACAGAGCTTAATTGAAGCCTTAGAGAATGTTATTGAAAATCGTACCGACTTTAAAAATCCTGATAAAAATTCAAAATCTGAATCAATTCTCAGCATATTGATCGTAGATGACAGTTATCCGGTGCGTAAATATATGGAGCAAAAGCTTACCGAGTTAATCAAATTACCGATGCGCCTCAGTTTTGCCGAGAGTGGCAAAGAGGCGATGGGTAAGTTTAAGAAACGAGATTTCGACATGGTGTTTCTCGACGTCGTGATGGAAGGCGTGGACGGTTATAAAGTATGCAAGGCGATCAAGTCCAGACACAAGGCTTATGTTGTGATGTTAACCAGCAGGAAATCACCATTCGACAAAGTACGCGGAACCATGTCTGGTTGTGACGCGTATATAACAAAACCGCCCGAAGATGAGCGACTAGTTAAAGAGATTCAAAAATGTATTAAATGGCGATTTAAGAATCAAAAAAAAATTTCGAAAGAAGCTTCCTCACCGCTATTCAGTTAAATTAAGCCTGGTGAGTATTAATTCAAATAAAATTCAACTATATACGGTAAGCAATTAATTTATTCTAAATAAAAAGCTTAATTTATAAGCGGTTTAAATGCTAAATAATTTTTTTTACTTACCATAACTTTTCAGATTTCTAAAATTAGCGGAGAAAACAGAATGGCAAAAACGGTACTAGTGGTTGATGATATAGCCGCACATTTACAGCTAATGAAAGAAATCGTTTCTGGTGCTGGTTACAATGTGCTTGCCGCCTCATCGGGTACGGAGGCTGTGAAATTGGCCAAGGCCAATATCCCAGATCTGGTTTTCCTGGATATCGTGATGGACGATCTTGATGGCTATGGCGCCTGCCGAGAGATTACCAGGGCTGAGGAAACCAAAGATATCCCGGTGGTTTTCGTTAGCACCAAAAATCAGCGAGCCGATAGTATGTGGGCCGAAAAGCAAGGTGCCAAGGCGCTGATCAGTAAACCGATTGATGAGGCCGAAATCATTAAATACCTGAAGCTGTATGCCTGATAGCCTAATTTTAAAGGCTGAAATTTAATGAATTTACCAAGCGAAGTTTTAAACCGAAAGTTTATCTTGCCAGACGCGACTGTGACAGTAACGGAACAGGAGCAATCCGGTGAAAGCTTTCAGGTGATTACCACCCACGCGGTGTTTGTCGGCAATATCGGCTTATTACTGCCATCGAACGAAGTAAGCGAGCTGCTTGAAAAATTGTCGGTTTGTCGACTGCCGAATACGCCAAACTGGTTCAATGGTGTTACCAGCGTGCGCGGCAATATGATACCGGTTTTCGATTTACACGAACTGTTTGGTGTCGCTGGCAAGGGCAAACTTCGCAAGTTAATTGTAGTCGGTAGCGGCGAAACCGCCGCTGCGTTTTGGGTCGATGAAATGCCGAGAATGGTGATGGTCACGAGTGACGATACGATGACTAGTAGACCGCCTATGCCGCAAATGATCAAGGATCATGCACGTACTTATTTTTTAAAGAACGATCAAATATGGATTGATTGGGACGTCCAGGCCTTCTTTAGAGATGTTGGCAAAGGTCTGTAATTAACGAATGTAGAGAATGATGAATTTTTGGCGGCTGCCCATCGCGGATGGCGAGTCTTTTAAATATAAATAGTAGGTTAAGACAGGAATTTAAGGTGCAATTATGAAATTAAAAATGTCAACCAGGATGCTCGGTGGTTTCGGCATAATGACGACTATGGTTCTTGTTGGAGGCCTCGCTGGAATTTACGGTGTTAGCCAGCTCGACGAGACGCTTGATTTCATCACCGTCGACGCCTGGGAAGCTGCTGAAGGCGCAAGCGAAGGTAGTATTGGCATCTATCAGGAGATGCTGGCGGTAGAGGGGATTCTGCTAGAACCCGGCAATGTCCACGAGGCAGAGGGTGGTGTTCAGCTACATTCGTTCGACGCCGCCAAAGGGGGGCACGGTGATGCCGCTCGTGACGGGGTCGAATCCGAAATGGGTAAAGGGCCTGAACATAGCGAATCTGGGCATGTGGGCGATCCTCATGATCGGCTGATAGCGGCGCACTTCCAGGGTCAACGGGCCGTGACGCGGATGCTGAATTCAAAGGTGATGGACGCCAAAGTGGCTGGTGATTACAAGGTTTTGCGCGATATCTACGAGGCAGCGCAGGATAAATTGGTGACTGCGCAGTCAGCGTTCGCGCCGCTGGATAGTCGTTTAAGTGAACAGTTTGACGTGTTAAGGGTTTTGCTGGAAGGTGCTGCGACGCTGGCCGATGCCGAGATGGATCAATATGAAAATAAACCCAATCGCAAGATTTCGTGGAATTCCGGGTTCGGAGGCAATTGGACGACGGCCGATGATGTGAAGAATGCCTCGATTCAAATGTTTGCTCGAAATTACTATTACAGGCGCTTGCTGACTCGTACCAACGAGCAACGAAATGTACAGGCCATCGATACGATTAGTAATGATTTGATCTCATTTGGTGAAAAAGTGGAGGGTTCAACCTTTTTTAAGCGCGCACAAATTGGCGATGTCCTGGTCCAGCTCGAGCATCAACGAGAAGCTGATGAAAAAGCGTCCGGTGGTGAGGCTGCAATGCAGGGTAGTGAGACTGCGATGCATGGCGATGGGGCTGCAATGCAGGGTGGCGAGACTGCAATGCACGGTGGTGAAAGCGCGGCAAACGGGGGTAAAAAAGTAGCGTATTCGTCCGAAACCAGTTACGCCACTGCGATGGCCCATGAATTGGAAAAGCAGTCAGAGATAATGGAACAGGCGGTTAATGCCTTTCTTGCGGTAAGCAAGACTAAAGTGGTTTACGATGCGGCAGCTCACGATATTCTCGAGCACATGGAACTAGTAGTAGCGGCAGGTGAAGCCGCGATTGAAGGCCAGGATGAATTAATCGAAGATACCAAGGCGGCTGCTTATTACCTGATAGCCGCAACACTGGCGGTATCGTTGTTGCTGGCATTAGTATTGAGTCAGACTCTTACTGGCGCTATCCGTAAAGCTTTCGCCAAGATAGTAGATGTCTGTAATCAGGTAGCTGACGGTGAACTGAAGGAGATAGAGGTGGAAGCTTCCGGTGACGAGGTGGAAGAAACACTGGTAGCCATGAAAAACATGGTAGGTAAGCTCGAAACCGAAAATGTCAACCTTAACGATTCGGTAATAGATTTACTCGAAGCGGTGTCGAATATGAGTGATCGTGATCTCACCGTGAAGGTCCCGGTAGCCGCGGACGTAACCGGCCCGGTAGCTGACGCAATGAACATGATGGCGAGTGAGATCGCGCGTGTACTCGGTGATATCCGTGAAATAGCCCAGCAGGTCGCTGAAGCAGCCACTCTGGTACAGGAACAGGGAGGTAAAGTAACCAGCCTGGCTGCCAGTGAACGACGTATCGTCGAAGATACCATGGTTAAGCTTGACCATGCTTCGAAATCGATGAGTCAGGTTGCGAAACTGGCGATAGCCTGTAACGAGACTGCGGCGAAGGCTTCATTGTCTACTCAGGATGCCCTGGAAACCGTAACAAAAACTGCAAATGGTATGAACGATATTCGTGAAACTATTGCGGAAACGGAAAAGCGTATCAAACGACTCGGAGAACGTTCACAGGAAATCAATGGTGTCGTAGAGATTATCAACAACATCGCGGAACGTACCCACGTACTCGCTCTGAATGCATCCATGCAGGCCGCAGCCGCCGGTGACGCCGGTCGCGGTTTTGCGGTAGTTGCGGACGAAGTTCAGCGCCTCGCTGAATCATCACGTCAGTCGACCTCTGAAATCGCGGGTCTGGTGAGAAATATTCAGGCCGAAACCGCGGAAACTATGGCGACTATGAATAGATCGATAGCTCAGGTAGTGGAAGGTACCGAACTAGCGCAGGCCGCAGGCGGGCAAATGGAGGCCACGCAAAAAACCACGTCTGAACTGGCCAATGCGGTTGAGCAAATCGCGAGGCAATCGCTGGCGCAGTCGAAGGTGAGCGACAGCCTTCGTGACCAGGCTGCCCAGGTACAGACCAGTACCGAGGAAACCAGTGTCGAACTTGAGCAGCAGTCGAGTCAGACCGCGAACCTGGTGGATTACTCCAGGCGATTAGTAGACTCAGTGAACGTGTTCAAATTGCCAGAAGCCTCTTAATGGTGGTCTGGATTAGTTCTTGTGAACGGGACAACTTGCCCCCCCCGTTGTCGAGTATTGATTAGCCCGGGAAGTTCATAGATGAGCGATTTACCAATAGAAGCTACAGAAGGTTTGCTGGAGATAGTCGTCAGTGCTAATGGAGTGATTTCCGATATTATCGATAAATTACCTCCGGAAGGAACAACAGAGTCATTAGAAAACTGTCTTGAATGCATTGAGAGTATTGGCACCATGGCGGACGCTGCGGGGTTCGCTGCCCTGACAACAATAGCGGAAGATCTGCACACACACTTTGGAGTAGAGGCCGGTGTTTTGACCGCGGATGCCGGGGAAGTAATACTTCGCTGGCTGGACAGTGTGGTAATGCACGTCGAATCACCCGAAGATATCAGTATCACCGAGTCTCTGTTAACCCCCCTGCCCAAAGAGATAAAGGCTGAAATGCGCACAGTTCTGGGTATCCCAGAAGTGGAGCAAGAAGATGAAGTTCATTCAGATGACGATCTAAATCCGGATAGTGTTGATGTAGCGTCGATCGATACGGGTAATGGCGATAGTGGTTTTCCACGGGAAATAGGCGGAGACGAGGAGGTTGCACCAGCGGGATTTGAGCTTCTGAAAACTGACAATACACCGGTAGTGGATAACGAAAACCTTGAATTCGCAATGCCAGGTACAGCCGGAGTAGAGCTGCCGGGCGATTCGGATGTCGAAGATATTGATATGTCAATGTTCGAAGACGACGAGTCGATGGAGTATGGCTCTGACAGCATGTTGGGCATATTGGCGTCCGAATTGCATAGTGTATCTCCGCAACTGAAGGTGTTAGCCGAATTGATGACTAGTAGCGAAGATTCGGGCGAAATGATCGAGGCGGTTGGTTCTTATCAGGAACTCGTTTACCGGGTTAGTATGGCTTCGGAGGGCCTTGGTCTTCAGGGACTGGTTCTGGTGTGTAACTTTGTAAACAAGAATATGTTGCTGGTGGTCGAACGGTCTCTTGTAGAGCGTGCTATTTGCCTCGAGGTATTGCAGGGTTGGCCTCAGGTCGTCATTGATCATCTGTTGCAGCCCAGGGATGATGCCCTGTGTCTTGCAGTCGTCGATTATCTGGAAAAGGGTAACTGGCCCGAACCACTGCCTTACAGCGAGCTACGTGATTTGATCGAAGGCTTGACCAAAGAACTCGAAATGACTGGTGACTACGAGGTCGAACCCCGTGAAAAGCTGGCCAGACCAGAAGATGTGGAACTTGAGATGTCCGAAGATGCCAGCCCTCAGCTAATCGAGGCATTTTTCGCTGAATCTCCTGGTCATGCTGAAAAATTTTCGTCTCTGGTAAAAGCCATTGCCAAAGGAGAGGAGATGCAAAGCAATGTTGAGGCGGCACAGCGTATTGCACACACCCTGAAAGGATCAGGTAATCTGGTTGGCGCAAAAGGTATTGCCAACCTGTCTCATCACATTGAGGATATATTTGATTTTCTCGCCAGGGGGAAAACCACCCCGCCAGTGGCACTGGCGAGTACCATGCAAGAAGCAGCCGATACTATCGAAGTAATGCTTGAATTCATGCAAGGTATGGCAGCGGCGCCAGAAGATGCACAGCGTGTCTTGCAGGATGTGCTCGATTGGGCCAATCGTATCGACCAGGGAAATATTAGGGAATCCGATTTTAATAAAGAAGGAATGATTCCGGTTATGGCGCTGGGAGGCGGTGCAATGGTTGAACCGGAAATACGCCCAGAAGAATTTTCCGATGATCGGAGAGCTTCCCAAATACCGAGTAGAAGGGCTGATGATACGCCTAAAGTTGCCACTCAGGGCAGGGCAGAGGGGATGCTTGTTTCTGCCGATGTAATGGATAATATTTTCCGAATTGTAGGTGAAACCGCAATCGCTATTGGTCAGATTCAGGAACATCTAAAGCGCCTGGATGGTGCTAACAAAATGGTGCGCAAGAACGATGTTTCGTTACAACAACGACGCTATGAGCTGGAAAATCTGGTCAGTATCCGGAGTATGGCAGCAAGACACGGTAGTGCGGTTGCGGTCGGAAGCGATGGTGATTTTGATCCTTTGGAAATGGATGAGTATGACGAGTTTTATGGTCTCACTCATTCGTATATAGAAGGCGTAGCCGACTCGCGTGAAATCTTGCGTGGTATCACAGATGAAGTTTCTGATTTGAATGCCTTGTTCCTGTTACAACAGCGTTTGAATAAAGAATTGCAACAGATGGTTATGACTATGCGCATGGTGCCGGTCAGGAATATATCCGCACGCCTGCAACGCGCTGTGCGGCAGGTTTGTCGAACAACAGGCAAACAGGCGGAGTTAACCATAATTGGAGAAAATTTATTGCTGGATGGTGACGTGTTGAACCAACTGACCGATCCTTTGATGCACATGCTACGAAATTCAGTGGATCACAGTATTGAAGTTAGTAGCGATCGTGTCGCCAATGGCAAATCTGAAGCTGGCAATATTTCATTGAGCTTTCTACAGGAAGGCAACAGTGTAGTGGTAGCCTGTGTCGATGATGGAACTGGCCTTAATTATAAACGTATTCGCGAAACTGCGGTTAAACATGGACTGATCACCAGGAAAGAAAAGGTCGATGATGCCTCCCTCGCCCGGTTAATTATACAGTCGGGATTTTCTACCAGCGATAATGTTACACAGGTATCTGGTCGCGGGGTCGGTCTGGACGTCGTCCATCATGCTATTCAAACACTTAACGGTACAATGGACATTACCGATGCTGTAGCCGGTGGTACCCAGATATCGCTGCGATTGCCAATTACTCTGCTTACCAGCCACTGTCTGCTGGTGAGTGGAGGTAAAGATACGATTTACGCTATTCCGACCAGTACACTGGTACAAATTCTCTCACCGGGTACCGGTAAAATTGGAAATGTCGGTGGTAACATGACCTTTCAACTCGGTCAGGATGTCTACCCGGCACGCTCATTAAGCTCTCTTACCGAGGTTGCTGATAGTGATGATATTTCGCAAAACGGTACTGTGCTACTAGTCCAAACCACTGATGGCGTGACCGCAATTATCGTCGATCGTGTGGTAAGTAGCCACGATCTGGTGGTGAAAAATATGGGCGCTTATGTTAAACAGGTGCCTGGTGTTGCCGGTGTGTCGACACTCGGTGATGGCCGTGTCGTGGCGGTGCTTGATTTGTCGGCCCTGCTAAATGAGCGCGATAATGCTGGCACCGGCAACAAAGCTTATGACTCCGGATTGATTTCTCGTGGCAAAGTGGCCGAGCTACCCAAGATATTGGTGGTGGATGATTCACTTAGCGTGCGTCAATCATTATCTCAGCTAGTTGGTGACGGTGGTTATCGGGTGGTTACAGCGCGTGATGGAATCGAAGCTGTCGCCATGCTGGAAAAAGAGCTACCCGATCTGGTACTCACCGACCTTGAAATGCCGCGTATGAATGGACTCGAATTAACTAGCTATATCCGAAAATCCGAGCAATGGAAGCCATTACCCGTGGTAATGATTACTTCGCGTACCATGGCTAAGCATCGGCAGCAGGCAGAGGCAGTTGGCGTCGATCATTATATTACCAAGCCGTTTGCTGAGGACGATGTACTAGCGTCTATTAGCGAACGTCTGACTCAGGTTTTAAATCAGGCTAAATAGATTATGGAATTAAAGAGTTTTGCTGTAATGAGTTTCGATGGTATCCATCTACTGTTACCTCAGCGGAGTGTTGCTACTGTAGAAATGGCGGATAGCATAGGAGCTGAAATCGAAATTTCTGGCTCGATAGGGAGCTTAAATAGTGGTGGTCAGAAGTGGCCGGTATTTGTATTGACATCCGATTTCAAGACGCGACCTGATC
This sequence comes from uncultured bacterium, assembly GCA_965370015.1. Taxonomy (GTDB): domain Bacteria; phylum Pseudomonadota; class Gammaproteobacteria. The sequence goes on from CBDUSZ010000036.1 coordinate 12,942, forward strand.
GCCCGGGAACATACAAGTTTTGCGTGGGTATCAACCATGATAATCAAGAGGCATTTTCGATTGCCTGTGAAGAGGTTGGCACCTTATCCGTCGAGAATGTGAGTGATTTAAAACCGGTGGAACCCTGTATGCGGACATCGTCCTGCCCTATCGATGCGTTAATGTTGAAAGATAATAAGCTAATGCTGGTGGGTAATATCGAAACCATGCAGCAATTTTTAATGTCTGGGGCAATGGCGGCATGACCGTAAGCGATGCATGGCTGCTTGAACTGAGTGACTCAATTTCAATAGCTACTGGCGATCATGAAATGGTGGAATATTTGCCTGCACCCATCTGTTTTTCTGTGCCCGGGTCACCCGGTTATTGTTCCAGAGTGTTATCTTGGCAGGATAAGTTGGTGCCGGTAATGGATATCAGTATGTTACTCGGTCAACCAACAGCAGATGAATCGAAAACGCTAATAAGTCTGGTGGCCTATCAAATAGAATCGCGTGCTCCGTTGCAACACCTGGCTCTACGTGTGAGTAAAGCTCCTGAGAAAATTCAGGTCGATGATGAACAAGCTTGCGAGTTGCCAGAAGAAATGAATACAAGTTTGTTAATGCCGATATTCTTATCCTGCTTTACTTATGCTGAGCGGACAGCGATAATTTTTGATTTTGCCAGTCTGTGTTCGGCAGAGTTTCGAGATTTAGCAAACCCAGCGCAAAATTTAATACCCGATCAGCCAGCTTTAGCTGCAGCCGATACGAATTAAGGTCCAGAAGAGATCACCCTCTTGCAATTGAAGATAATATTGAGATAGTTCTATTTGAAGAGAACGATTGACGAAAAATCTTATCGGTCACTCGGTCAGGCAAATTGCTGAATTTGGTCGAGTATTTCTTTTTTCTCATAAGGTTTGCTGATCAAGCCTTTGGCGCCCTGTTTTTCTGCCCATACTTTATCGGCACGTTGTTTTTTGGAGGTGACAAAGATAATTGGAATATTTTTGGTTTCTTCATTGCGGATAATTTCTCGACAGGCCCCATAGCCATCCAGCTCATCCATCACGATATCCATGAAAATAATATCAGGACTTTCTGATTTGGCTTTTTCCACGGCCTCTTTGCCACTCGTTGCTGTAATTACGCGCGCCCCGGTACTGGAAACTGCTTCACGCAAGTTGGTGAGATCGGTAGCCGAATCATCTACAAGTAATATTTTGTTAATTGCCATTTTAAATTGCTCTATGTCGATACTTTCAATAGTCGAATGATTTTACTACGACGATACTAGAAGTCGAGTTCTATAGGTGATATTGGAAAAGTTTCCTGTTTTTTCGGGCATGGAATTACCTGGTTGGATTCCTGTGCTTGCCACCCATTCTTGCATTGTTTTACCAGGCGCTTATTGACTCGATTTAAACCGGCGTAGTGTCCGTCATCAAATGCCTCAACTGGTGGCTTCATTTAATGCCAGCCAACTCGATAGAGGTAGTGCACGAGCGGATACTTTACCAGAACCGAAGGATTGTTTACGTGTCGTCTCAAATTTACCTAAAGTATATAGGTGCTGCTTTTTAGAAACACCAGAAAACTGCCGGTTAAGTTCGCTTTCAAATCTACTAATCGTGTGTTATTCAACTATATTAGTAGTTAACTAAAGTGATTAATTCTGAGATTCTCAGGGTAACTGAGGTCTGAATCAGTAATGTTGCGATTAAGTAATGGCATTTATTTATAAATGGCTTCTATTATTTTTTATCCCCTATACTGATTTCAATCAGGTATGTCGATAAAAATTTTGATGGTTTATATCGTTTTCGAGTACCACAATATGCTGGTCTAAACTGCATGTTGAAAATTAGAAACTACATCAGTAAGTTATAATAAATCACTGGTTTTACATGGAAAATCCACTATAATCCTGATAAGTATTTGGCTGGTGCAGACCCGCCATGAACCCCTGGGGGAGTTGTGAACGACGAGTCTCAAATATCAGATAGTGCATCCGATCAGGAGCCCTTGAATGTTAAGGTGATGGTGATTGACGATAGTAAAACCATTCGCAGAAGTGCAGAAACCCTGCTCAAAAAGGCGGGTTGTGAAGTAGTTACAGCGATCGATGGCTTTGAAGCCCTTGCCAAGATTACGGTGCATAAGCCGGATATCATATTTGTCGATATCATGATGCCCCGGTTAGACGGCTATCAAACCTGCGCATTGATCAAAAACAATCAGTCTTTCAAGGCAACGCCAGTCATTATGTTATCCAGCAAGGACAGCATATTCGACCGTGCGCGTGGCCGCATAGTCGGTTCCGAAAAATATTTAACGAAACCATTTTCCAGGGAAGATCTAATCAATGCGATCACGACCCACGTCACCCGGGCATAGCCAGTTCTCCAAAGGGCTGTTAATTAAAGAGGTAATACAAGAATGACGCACATATTGATAATTGACGATTCGCCTACGGAAGTTCATGTTTTCAGGACGATACTGGAAAAAAATAAATTTCAGGTATCGGTCGCGATCAACGGTGACGAAGGCATTCAAAAGGCGCTAGAAACAAAACCGGATTGTATCCTGATGGATGTGGTAATGCCGGGTAAAAATGGTTTCCAGGCCACTCGTGATTTAAGCCGTAACCCGGATACTTCATCCATACCGGTGATTATTATCACTACTAAAGATCAGGAAACTGACAAAATATGGGCGATGCGCCAGGGTGCCAAGGATTACATCGTAAAGCCAGCCAGTGAAAAGGATTTGATGGAAAGAATCAACAAGGTGCTCAATCACTAGACATGGCAATTACCTCTCCGTTCGATTTACTGCAGTCACTGGATCTGCGCTGCCGTAAAAACTCTAGTGGTATGCCCACTAACCAGGCTGTTGTCAATGATTGGGTTGGCATCGGGTTCAGGATTAACAACATTCCGCTTCTGGCGAAAATGGACGAAATTAATGAAATTTCTCCGATACCACTCACGATTCGTGTGCCCGGGGTCAAATATTGGGTCAAGGGTCTTGCGAATATTCACGGTTCGTTGATGCCGGTGCTCGATATGCGTGCATTTCTGTTTGGTAACGCAACCGAATTGCATAAAAATAGTCGAGTTTTGATTATTAATCAGATGGGCCTAATCGCGGGCTTGCTGGTTGATGAAGTCTATGGCATGAGACGATTTAAGCCGGAAGAATACGGTGAAGAAATAGACCTGGAATTGGGTTCGATTGCAGATTACCTGATCGGCAGTTTTGCTGATCGGGTGCGACGATGGAATGTGTTCAGCATTGATAAACTGGTAAATGCCGAGCAGTTTATCAGGGTGGTATGAATAAATGCTAATACCGAATAGTAAGATGGAGGCCTAATGGCGCTGCTAGATAAACTAAAACAATTGCTGCCCGGGAGTGAAGGGGGAACCGCGTCTGATCGAGCTGGTAAATCGCTCGATAGTAAATTCGCTATTACTGGCGTTTTCCTGGTTGTCTCTATTGTGGTTGTGGCGATATTGGTATTTCTGAATACCAGGCACAATCATCAGAATAAAACCTATGTGGCCCTTGCCCTCGAGCAACAAGTTATTTCACAGCAAATAGCGGTTAATGCGCTTGGTGCCGTGACAGGAGATTTGACAGTATTCAGCCATCTGGCAAGTAGCCAAAGTCGATATAACCAAATAATTCTAATGCTCGATAACGGTGATAGTCAGAATGACTTGCCGTCCTTACCCGAAGAGTATTCGATCACCTATTCCGCATTAAAACAACTCTGGCAAGACTATGATAAAAATGTCAGTGCGATAGTTGCCGCAAAGTTCTCAATCGAAACGATAAACCGTCATGTAACAGAAATAAATGAGTCCTTGCCGCGGCTAATATCTTTATTCAATCAGGTGGTTGGTGATTTAATTATCACTGGGGCACCTGGCACAAATATTGCATTGGCCTCGAGCCAACTGGCCTTGTTAAATAGTCTGGAAAACAGCCTGAACCAGATCCTCGGTGGTGGCAGGGGTGTAACGGCTGCCGCCGATCAATTTTCCAGTGACGCGGAGCAAATCGATAAGCAGCTTCTAGCTATGTTGAAAGGTAGTAAATCTCTCGGAATAAACAGGTTTAAAGGATCCACTGTTGTTGCAAATCTGCTTCAGCTGGCTGATCTGTACCCGGTGGTAAAAAAGAATGCTGACGAGGTGCTGAAAAATAAGAGCCAGCTATTCAGGGCGCATGAAGCGGCATCGCAGATCCAGTCGCAGAGCTCGATACTGCTGAAAGCTTCAGATGATCTGGTTTTGCATATTAGAACTGGCGAAGATCGAATGGCGGTTGCAACGACTCTTGCCATTGGGCTGAATGTATTAATTTTGATTTCGATGATCGCTCTTTCATTCCTGCTAGTTCGTAATTCCCGAAAACGCCTGCTCGAATCACAGGACCAGAACGACAAAAATCAACGCGCAATTTTACGTTTGCTCGATGAAATGACCAACCTGGCGGATGGTGATCTCACCACTCATACAACAGTTACCGAAGATATTACAGGTGCTATTGCCGACTCGGTTAACTATTCTATAGATGCCTTGCGTGACCTTGTAGGTACGATAAACAAGGCTTCTGTACAGGTAGGTAGTGCAGTGCGTAAAACTCAAAATACCACCGGGCAGCTGGAAGAGGCGAGTATTGCCCAGGCAAAAGAGATATCTTCCGCTGGCGCGGCGATTACTAATATTTCACAATCCATGTCGAAAATATCTGAAAAAGCGGGTGATTCAGCTGAAGTTGCGCGTAAATCGGTGGGTATAGCGCATAATGGTGGTGAAACAGTGCGTCAGACAATCGCCGGTATGGAAACTATTCGCGAGCAGATTCAAGAGACGTCTAAACGTATCAAACGACTGGGTGAAAGCTCACAGGAAATCGGCAATATCGTTAATCTGATTACCGAGATATCGGACCAGACTAACATCCTTGCTTTGAATGCTGCTATTCAGGCCTCAATGGCCGGCGAAGCCGGTCGCGGATTTGCTGTTGTTGCAGATGAAGTACAGCGTCTGGCGGAACGAACCGGTGACGCTACCAAACAGATAGAGGCTCTGGTAAAAACCATTCAGGCAGATACCAACGAAGCCAGCGCATCTATGGAACAAAGTACTGCTAATGTGGTTAAGGGTGCCAAACTGACTGAAAATGCAGGTAGTGCGCTGGATCGAATTGAGCAGGTTTCGATGAATTTGGCGCAACGCATCCTGGAAATTTCCGATTCCACCAAAATGCAGGCATCCGAGGGTGTAAAAA
>CBDUSZ010000037.1:0-18016 GCA_965370015.1 uncultured bacterium
TACCTTAGGTCGCCAGAAGCAAGCTTCTGGCGAGCGTTCTTTTCGCGAAACCCTGGCAGTCCTCGGCTTAAGCCTGAACTTTGTTCTCGGCTTCTCGACCGTTTTTATTGCCTTCGGCGCGAGCGCTACGACGATAGGACGATGGCTTTCCTATTACGCCTATGAAGCGAATATTGTCGGTGGCATCATCATTATTATATTTGGTGTGTTTTTGAGCGGCCTGCTACGCATAGGTTGGCTGGAAAGGTAATTTCGCTATTACGGTAACCTGCCGGGTGGACGCGGCTTATCGGCGTATCTGCTGGGTCTGGCTTTTGCGTTTGGTTGGACACCCTGTATCGGACCGATTTTGGGCGCAATTCTGACAATGGGTGCATCGTCAACCCTGGTCAGTGATGGGACGGCGCTACTGGCATTTTATTCACTTGGACTGGGTATGCCGTTCATACTCGCGGCACTATTTACCGAACGATTCATGCGCCATGCCAAACTCCTGAAGAAACACGGGAAGGTATTACAAATCATTACTGGCGGTATATTAATAGTAATGGGTATCGCGATGATAACAGGCTACCTGTCCACCTTTTCTATCTGGATTTTGAAAACTATTCCCTGGCTGGGTACGCTAGGTTAATGCATTAATTCAATCAACATACTGGAATAAACCACGAGAATTTAAATCAATGAAAACCCTGTATCGAATAATATTACTCGCTACTTTAATGCTGCCATCTATTTTACAGGCAGAAAGTCGCTGGTATGACCAATCGGCCGTGGATAAAGGTAGCGTTTTATTCAACCAAAATTGCGCATCCTGCCACGGCGTTAATGCGGAAGCGACACCTGACTGGAAAAAAACTGATAGTAATGGCAAGTACCCACCGCCACCGCTAAACGGTTCCGCCCATACCTGGCACCATTCAAAAGATCTATTGAAAAAAACCATTAACGAAGGTGGTGCCAAATTAGGTGGCGTGATGCCCCCATTCGCGGATAAGTTGTCCGACGAAGATCTAGATGCTGTGATTGCCTATTTTCAATCCAAGTGGCCGGACGATATTTATCAAAAATGGTCTGGTCGTTTTTTAGCCAGTGATATTCCACCCATTAGACCTACGCAGCAAGCGTTAGCAAACACCCAATCTGCAGCAAACAAAATGACCAACTTGCTACGCCTGAGGCTGGGTAACAAAGCCGTTTCGGACCCGGTAAAAACGCCTGTTGACGGTATTTACCAGACTCAATTCGGTGGCCAATTTGGCTATTTAACCCAAAATGGCCGCTATATTTTCGTTGGCGAGCTGATCGACCTTGAGACCGGACAAAACCTGACTGGCCTGATCAAAGCGAAAACTGCTATTGCCGAAATTAATAAGGTAGCGTTCGAGGACAAGGTCATATTTCCTGCGAAAGGTGAAGAAAAAGCAGTACTCAATATTTTTACCGATACTAGCTGTCCTTATTGCAAAAAATTACATGCAGAAGTGGGCAAGTTGCAGGAAGCGGGGATATCGGTTCATTACCTGCCCTATCCGCGAGGCGGACGACAAGGACCCGGATATCAGACACTCAAACAAGTCTGGTGTGCCAAAGATAAACTCCAAGCCATGAGTATTGCCAAGGATCTTGAAATTGGTGATTTGCCCGCTGGAGATTGTGAAAAAGGAAAGTTTGTCGACGAAGGTTATGCGTTGGGTATCAAGGTAGGAGTAAACGGTACCCCCTCATTATTCAAGTCTAATGGTGAGAATATTCAGGGTTATGTTCCCTACCAGAAATTGATACCAAGGGTTTTGAATGATTAACCAATGACTGGCAATGAACCAACCAGCAGCTTTCTCAATTAGCCGCTTTCATTGCCAGCATCTGTTCTACCAGGACGTCATTCTGTAATTGCAGGTGATAACCCTGCGACCTGAGATTAGCGAGAACTTCCGCTGTGTCTTCCCTGGCCAGTTTTTTGTCCATCGTCAGTTCGAAACTAAAGCTGAATTCGAGATCACCGAACAGGCTAAGCAGGTTTTCCGGCAAGATCGAAAAATCGTCCTTGTCAACCAGATAAAGATAAGTATCAACTTTACGGCTGCTACGATAAATATGACAAAATATAGGGAGTCCGTTGCGCATTAGTCTACCGATTCAGGAATAAAAAAGAGAGGTGCTGGTCACCCGGCACCTCCCAGTCATCATAGCAAAAGTGCTAGTGATTAAACATCCGCTATTTAGTGGCGTTAGTAAATTCAGGGTAAGCTTCCATACCACATTCGGCCAGGTCTACACCCTCGTACTCTTCCTCCGCGCTGACGCGGATGCCCATGGCACTCTTGATCACTAGCCAGGCGAGGAGACTGGCGCCAAATACCCAGACAAAGATTGTCAAAGCGCCAACCAGCTGGCCGACAAACGATGCACCATCATTGGTCAAAGGCACTGCCATAAGACCCCATAAGCCAACCACACCATGCACCGAAATCGCGCCGACCGGATCGTCGATTTTTAACTTGTCGAGTCCGATAATCGAATACACCACGATCACACCACCGACTGCACCGATCATCGTAGCTTCCAGTGCCGAGGGAGTTGAAGGCTCGGCAGTAATCGCAACCAGCCCCGCCAGCGCGCCATTCAACGCCATGGTCAAATCAGCTTTGCCAAACATAAGCCGTGCAATCAGCATCGCCGCGACCACGCCACCCGTAGCAGCTGCATTGGTATTCAAAAACACCATCGCCACCGAGTTCGCGCTGGCGATATCAGCCAGTTTCAATACCGAGCCGCCATTGAAACCGAACCAGCCCATCCAGAGGATAAATGTTCCGAGGGTTGCCATCGGTAAATTGGCACCGGGTATCGCGTAAATCTGGCCTTCCTTGCCATACTTACCCTTGCGAGCGCCGAGTAACAATACGCCAGCCAGGGCTGCTGACGCACCGGCCAAATGCACAATGCCTGAACCGGCAAAATCCAAGAAGCCGAAATCATCGCCCAGACTATACAGACCAAATACACTCTTCCCGCCCCAGGTCCAGCTACCTTCCAGCGGATAAATAACAGCGGTCATCACTACTGCAAACAACACGAAAGCCCATAACTTCATGCGTTCCGCAACCGCACCCGAGACAATCGACATAGCGGTGGCAACAAACACCACCTGGAAGAAGAAATCGGATGGTGCCGAATAGACCGAGCCACCCTCGAAACCGTTTTCTGCCGAAGCAGCAAGCGCGTCAGCGACCAGTGACTCACCACCGGCTATACCGGCAAGTAATACACCACCGTCGTACATCAGATCGTAACCGACCACCATATACATGATGCAGGCCACCGCGTAGAGCAAAACATTTTTAGTCAGAATTTCGGTGGTATTCTTGGATCGTACCAGGCCGGCTTCGAGCATTGAGAAGCCCGCAGCCATCCACATCACCAGTGCGCCACAGACGAGGAAATAAAAGGTATCGATCGCATATTGTAAATGAAAGATTTGGTTTTCCATGATTTCCCCCTATAACGCGTCAGAACCAGACTCACCCGTACGAATACGGACCGCCTGTTCGATCGATGTAACAAAAATTTTTCCGTCACCGATCTTGCCGGTGTTGGCGCTGGTACTGATGGTTTCGATGACCTGGTCGAGTAAATCATCATCAATGCCAATCTCGAGTTTTACCTTGGGCAAAAAATCGACCACGTATTCGGCACCACGATACAGTTCGGTATGACCTTTCTGCCGGCCAAAGCCCTTCACCTCGGACACGGTAATTCCCTGTACGCCAATCTCCGACAAGGCTTCACGAACATCGTCAAGCTTGAAGGGCTTTATAATGGCAGTAACCATTTTCATTGCATGAATCCCCTAAAATTTAAAAACCTATACGAAGCAGAAACCATACCACTACTAGTAAATGCTTTTAAATTCAATTAGTTAGAAAATAAACTGGGCTTTGGAGAAATAAATCGTTACACTAGGGATTCAAATATACCGAAACTGAACCATTTTGGTGCAATTTAGCAATTTTAATGCACCAAATTAGGGATTATAGATGCTAGACAATCAAACCCTCAATCGCCTGTCGGACAAGATTAATCAACTGCTACCACCGGGGTTGCAGCAGGTGAAAAGCGACTTTGACGCCAAATTGAAATCCTTGCTGCAACAGCAGTTAAGCGAATTTGAATTCGTCAGTCGCGAAGAATTTGATATCCAGTCGCGTGTCCTGCAACGTACCCGCGCTAAACTCGAAGCCCTGGAAGAAAAACTGGATCAGCTGGAGAAGACTCTGAAAACCCTGTAACAACAATCTAAAAGGAAAGGAATCCATGTCACTCACTCAATTAACCACCCGCGCTCAGGATGGTGTAACAGCACCCGAAGTCAGCGTAGAAGTACATATCTCAAACGGTTTACCTGCATTTACCATGGTCGGGCTTCCCGAGGCTGCGGTACGTGAGTCACGGGACCGGGTTCGATCTGCAATTATCAATTCCGGTTTCAAATTTCCGGCGCACCGAATTACAGTTAACCTCGCCCCTGCCGACCTGCCCAAGGAAGGAGGGCGCTACGACCTGTCGATAGCCCTGGGCATTCTTGCCGCCTCGAATCAGATTAACGCTGCAACGCTTGGAAATTTCGATTGTTATGGCGAGCTAGCGCTGAGTGGCGAATGTCGGGTTGTCGATGGCTTACTGCCCGCATTAATAGCGAGCAAGAAAGCCAGAAAACAGGCCATAGTTCCGCTGGGAAATCGCCCCGAAGCCTCCCTGGTGCGGGAGATATCCATATATACCTGTCGCTCGCTGGTGGAAGTCTGCGCCAGTCTGAATGGTGGCACAAACCTGCCCTTAATTGCACCGATCGAAACTTTTAGCCAGGGTAAATTCGGCTACGATCTGAGCGAGGTTTACGGACAACATCAGGCCCGGCGCGCACTCGAAATCGCTGCCTGCGGCGGCCATCATATGATCATGATGGGTCCGCCAGGTACGGGTAAGAGCATGCTTGCACAGCGGCTGAATACTATTTTACCAATCATGTCGGAGAGCGAGGCAATGAGCAGCGCAAGTATCCGCTCGATTAGCCACAAACCGGTAAACGCCGATAACTGGTTACAGCGACCGTTTCAGTCACCGCATCACACGGTTTCCGGCGTCGCACTGGTCGGTGGCGGCAGCAACCCTAAACCGGGAGAAATTTCACTCGCCCACAATGGCGTGCTATTTCTCGATGAACTCACCGAATTTGATCGGAAGTCAATCGAAGTACTACGTGAGCCACTAGAGACCGGAAAGATCCATATATCCAGGGCAGCCCGCCAGGCCGAATTCCCGGCAGAGTTCCAGCTGATCGCGGCAATGAACCCCTGCCCTCGGGGCTGTGACTCGATTCAAACCTGCGCCTGCAGCCTTGAGCAACTCAACCGCTACCGCAACAAGTTATCCGCACCTTTGATGGATCGAATAGATATTCAAATCGAATTGCCGCGACTCGAGCATGACGAATTAATCAACCATAGGCAAACCACCCGCGAAAACAGCAGGCAAGTCAGAACCAGGGTAATCAAAACCAGAAATCGTCAACTTGATCGGCAGTATTGTCTCAACGCAAAAATGACCAACCATCAAATCGATCAATATTGTGAACTCGACCAGGCCACCGAGGGGTTGCTGTTAACCTCAATTGATAAGCTCAAACTGACCGCTCGCAGTTATCATAAAATACTGCGCCTGGCGCGCACCATCGCTGATATGGCAGCCGAATCGAATATCCAGTCTCAACACCTGGCGGAAGCAATTTCCTATCGCAACCTGGATAAACGCTGGAATGCGCAATAAAAAAGCGGAGACTGGCTCCGCTTTTTAAGTTTCAGAATAATTTACTAAATCAGTTTTTTGGCGACAGCGAGGAAATCTCGCCCCGAAAACCGGAGCCTGTACAAAATACGTGACTATTGACCGGACTGCCGCCGTAATCGCGCAATAATACGATGCATAGCGTACCTTTGCTTACAAACCCGATTCGGCAAGAATATATTCGATCACCGAACGTAGCTGTTCTTCCGAATAGGTTGAGCCACCTTTCGGCGGCATCGCGCCCTTGCCATTGATCGCCGAAGTTACCAGCGTATCCAGACCAGCCCCAAGGCGGGCTTGCCATGCAGCAGCATCGCCCATCTTCGGTGCACCGGCTACGCCCACCGCATGACAGGCCTGGCAGGCGCCAGCATACAGTTGCGACGGTGATGCTTGCGCCACCTCGCCTGATCCAGAACCTGCACTATTCGCCAGAATATTGTCCAGCGTAATCACCGGCTTTAACCGCATAGCGACATCGTCCAGGGTGCCGATACCCGTGCTTTCAACAGCCACGGCATCGTTGCCGTTACGCGTAAACACCACCTCACCCAAAATCAGGGCAACCAGTAGCAAACCGCCAAGTATAGACAGATTTTTCGGCGAAAACGTATCATGTAGCGCAGAACTCACAAAATATCTCCAGATATGAAACAGGGTAGAAAAAAAGTCTCGGGATTATCCTTGAAAATTGCCCATACCGCAAAAAAAACTCGTAAAAACCTAATTATTCAAACTTGTCCATATACCATAATTAAGAAGCTAATAAGCGACTAACTAAAAAAAGACCTGCCATGCTCGACTGTATTTCAATCACGGGTAATCCCCCCCATAAATAGCCGCATTTATCAGTAGAATCCTTATGCAGCTAATACTAGCTTCTGTTTTGGGGTAATACCTCCGAGCCCCATATTCGGTCTTTCGTTGTTATACGTCCATAGCCAACGCGTGGCGAAGTCTTGAACAGACGAGATTGACTCGAATTTATATTGGTTTAACCAGTCATATCTGGCCGTTCGATTATAGCGTTCAACGTAAGCGTTTTGCTGCGGCTTACCGCAGTAACGGGTGGTCATCGATAACGACTATACTGACAGAGGGCGGTATTTCTAGATTAAAATTTCCGAAGGCAACATCAGACTACAGGTTTTTAATGAGTACAGGAAATATTAACACCCCATTTTCACTATTCCACCAGGTAAAGAAAGAGATTCGCTAAGCCGTTCGGCCCCGAGGGCATCCGGAATCTGACTGATTCCCGCCGACACACCAATATTTGCTCTTCCCGCCGGTCAATCCTGTCACAATCAGCCACCAGGCATGCCGATAACCTGCCTATTCTTTCTCAGGCGGCAATTTGGTGAGTTGAGATTGGTGTTCAATGCATCGTAATCGACTGCCAGATACGGATTATTGCGATTTACTATAAGTCTTAGTAAAAAATCACCTTAGGTTGCCGTACAAATGGCAGCCTAAGGTTTATCGCTGAGGACCTGATTCGGCGTACTTAAATAAAAGGCCAGGACAATCAAGCTGACTAGCGGTCCCGGCATTAATTGGCGGGACCCATAATCCAGTTGAGTGGTAACCCCTGGGCCCCCATAAGAGCGTGGTCCATGGCGTAAAAGAACGCCAGTGTCACGGCCAGCACGATTATCCAGCGACGTATTGTATTTAGCACATCTAACCTCAACTATAGCCTCTACCGGGCGGCCAATTGTTTTCTAAACAGTGTTGTTGGCCACACTTTCTCTCCCAAGCCCATTTAAATTTTGAGAGTAGCTTTGACTTCGGAATTTCCACCTGCTGTGACCGACACTTTTTGCGTAGTCTCACCCAGAGTCTCGTGCCAGATCTTGAGCGTGTAGTCTCCTGCTGGGATATCCGTAATGGAAAAATTTCCATCTTGATCGGTCAAAACAGTATAAGGAGATTTAGCTACAACCCAGTATCCGCCCATCCACGAGTGGATATCGCATTTTGTGCGTACCATGCCTGATTTTCTGATCTTGTTATCTTTTACGACCAGCTTGGAACCGGGCTGGATTTTCTTGTTGATGTTGTATACACCCTTGCTGATAGTGTGGAAGTTATGTCCGACGCTGTCGCTATTTAATACTACGCCAGCCATTTTTGGCTTGATCAGCAAAATACGCGTAACAAATGTGCAGCCTTTTTGATCGTAGGTAAATTCCTGGGGAAAGTCCCAGTCCTTTCCAGATTTTATTTTTTCGATGCTGAGCACAACGTTCTTTACGCCGCCGTCTCCGCTGACGAGAAGTTCATCGGAAAGTCGGTCACCACCACAGGCCTCGATGTCTTCATCTACCTTCAACATCACCGGTGCAGGCGCAGGACCATCCAGGGTGATTTGGCCGCTAATGCTTCCGCCATCTTTAACGCCACTCTTTTGCACTTTGTACTTGGCGGCGGATACTGAAGTTGCCGTAAATACAAACAAACAAGTTAGTACAAGAGTAACTGATTGTAATATTTTCATGTGAAATCTCCTGAGTTATACAAGTATTTCGGCTATTGTTAACCTGCCCGGTGACAACCGGGTGACATATGACAGCCGGTTAGTTCTAGGTTTCGGTTGTTTGTAAAGGTTTTCGACGCATCCGCCAGACCAGAGTCATGCCTGCAAGCAAAAATACCAGGCTGGTTCCGATCGATGACCCGTAGACCCACGTGTAGTTTGTTTCGTGCGGCAGCAGCATCCAAAACCAGGGAGTCAGAGTATGTTTAGATCCGACCTCGCCGTTGTTCCCATCCCAATTGGCAAACGATACCGGAATAAACTGCCCTTTACGAAAAATCAGATCGCCCGAATCTGCTGTACTGTCTTGCTCTCCTTCTGCGGAGCCAGCAGGGATCCCACGCGGACGCTTAAAGATCACGCGCCAACGACCGTCCTGCCATTCACCCTGAGCGGCCAGGTTACTGTCACCCGAGCGCATCGCTAGCTTTGAATTGGGCCCTGTTGCATCAAGCAGTACAGAGCGCGCCTCAACTGGGGGCTCAACCGAACCGGCGTTCCAGTACCAGATAGTCGTAGAGTGTTTCTTGTCGCCGTGTCGAAACAGAGGTTTCTCGACGGGTGTGGTGGCGTATGCGCCCTCTTTCGGGAACTGAAGCGCGACAGCATCGGAAAACATCTGCTCGTCCTTATCTGGAAGTTGCGAAACTATCGATCCACCGGGAATACTCTCAGTGCGATCGTTAACTTCCAACAAAAATGCAATTTCAGTTTCATTGTACAAAATTCGCACACTGACCGAATCGTTTAGCGGGGTGAACAGGCGATCCTGTTTGATAATGTTGGGCACCAACCTGAAGGTGCTGGTCGGGGCCTGTTGCCACGCATCGTCCTGAATACTGCTCGGCAAGTCGCCCGTCAGTTCCACGCCCTCGATTACGTTACGTTCGCCGGGCCAGGTCGTGCCACTACGTAGCGAATAAGCGTAGTTGGCAACATGCCAACGGTCTTCCGGTGTAATTGCATCCTCTTCGCCCTCCTCTACGGCCCGGTGCGCGGGCATCGGCGTACCACGTATACCGATTGCTACGCGCGTGTATATATTACGTATCGTTTCATCACGATGTTCCTCGTTGAGCGAGGTCTGATTGCTGCCAGACGAGACCTGGGTCGCTCGCCAGGTCCAGGGCTTACTGAGGTCACGCGCCCATGTGCGATAGCCCCAGTCGTCTTCCAGAAATTCTCCCGAGGTAATATTACCGCGTCCTTCCTGACCATGGCATTTTCGGCAGTTTTCCTCGAAAATTTCCTTACCCAGGGCAACAGACTCGTCCGAGTAGGCGATCTGGCCATCGGTGGACTCCGACTCGTTAACCACCAGCAAGTCGGGCTTCAGGTAATGCCCGTCATCGTCGAAGTCTTCGTCATCGGCATCTTCCGGTGCCCAGATAGCCGAAGTATCGAACTGCTTGATATAGGAAACCAGACCACTGATCTGCCGATCTGTGAACATATCGGACCACGCCGGCATACTGGTGCTAACGAGTCCAAACTTGATAGAATTAAACAAATCGATATCACGCGGCGGGAGGTCCCCGGGTGAGGTCTTGTATTTCCAAAGACCTCCGGAAAAATCGCGCGGTCGGGGATACAGAAATTCGGCAGCCTGCCCATCTCCCTCTCCTTTTTCACCGTGACAGGTAGCACAACGGAGCTGGTAGATATCCTGACTGCTCATTTTCGCGCGCTTTAAGGCAATCGTGTCTTTCATCCCCGTGACCGCCCTGGAGATTCCCTGATCCCACATACGCGGCACCTGTTCGACATAGTCGAACAGAAAGGTAATCACATTCCAGACTTCTTCTTCGCTCAGCATCTCGTGCCAGACCGGCATTGCCGAGTTCCATGGCATACCACCCTTGGGCAACCCAGGACCGCCGGTGGTGATGCGCCAGAACAGGAAAGACTCCTGCAACTGAGCGATGGTGCCTACATCGCCGAAGTCAGTGGGCAGCGGGCTAAGCCCACTTGCGAAGTGGCCCTTGCCGTTCAGCTGGTCACCATGGCAATAGAAACAGTTGCTGAAATAGACCTCGCTTCCTGCCTTTACCGCCTCATTATAAGTTGTCCACGCGGCATCCGAATCGTCCTCAAGTTGCTCCAGAACGCTCATCCGCACCGGATTTTCCAGTTTGGCAAGATCAAAACTCTTGTCGTAAACCTGTATTCCAGCAGGCGGCGAGGGGTGGACCTGGCGCATTTCAAGCGGGGTTTCGTTCGAGGGTTTCACCGCATCGTATACGGCGTACCCGGGCAGAAGCGGTAAAACGATCAGCAAGACCCAGCGCAACAGCCATTTATCGTCATCCCGCAAGGTCGCGCTGATTGGCGCCTTGAATTCGCTCCAAAGCTGCTCGTCGCTGGAAAAGTAAAGCATGACAACAATGAAGGTAATGAACGTATAGGCGATCATCAACGAGCGCGGCATGAAAGGCAGGACTGCAAGGCTGAATATCAGCATGGCACCAACAAGCACAATCAGCGCCTGCCAAAATGCGGGAATTCGTATTTTCACGGTTGGGCCTCGATCTGCTTCACCAGGAACTGCGCGACCATCTCTAGCTCAGCAACAGTCATCGCTGGGAAATTGGGCATGATAGGCGGGAAGCCATCGGCGATTACTGCCTTCGGATCAATAATACTGGTACGGATCTCATCGATATTCAAGCGCTTACCGACGCCGTTCAGGTTTGGCCCTATCACAGACTGGGTCTCCAATATAGAATGGCAGGCGGTGCATCCGTACTTGGCCATGACCTCCTGGGGACTTTCGGGCGGTGCGGGACTCGCATCTACAGTTTCATCCATTTTGTCTGATTCCGGTGCCGCTGTGGGCAAAGCCACCGTTACCGGATTGCCGTCCTTTTGTTGCAAATAGGCAATGACTGCACCGATTGCCAGCTCGGAGAGCTGGATCGGCGCCTGATCGACGGCAGGCATCGGCGATTCGGTATCATTGCTGCCCTTTTTCCCGAAGCCTTTTACGACGTAGGCGCTCGGCTCTAGCATGGATTCGCGAATATAGCCCTCGGCGTCCGTGGCCTTTCCCTGATACTGGGTATTTGCCATTCGCTCCTGCGATACCTTTACGACATTGTAGGTGAGCAGGTCAGGTGCGCGACCCAATTTGTTGTGGCATAACGTGCAAGTCCCTTTGCCGTTGTATACCTTCTCGCCCATGGCTACGAAGGAATCCATGGTCAATGTCCCGACGAGCACTTCCTCCTCCTCGGGGGCTTCGCCCTTGACCTGAGGGAGTATGTAAGTAAATGCGCCAAAGGCCAGAATCAATACAACACAGAAACCCAGTGGTTTTATTAGCGCATTCATCAGGCACCTTCGGCTACGGCAGGCTTGCTGACTATCGCGGGGGGCACTTGTTTGGTGCCACTCAGGTTGGCAATCCAGAAAATGAAGAGCACAAATACCAGGAATAACAGGGTAATCCCGGTAACCATATTGCCGACCGTTGCCAGCGGCGGAATAAAATTATCCGGCGACTTATCCTCCATAACCGCATACACATGCCAGTGTGTGCGTACCGAGGAACGGATATAGCCCATCAGCGCCATCAACCAGGTAAATGCTATTGGAAGCGCAAACAAGGCATATTGAGACCGGTCTGAAACCTTGCCCCAATGAACCGGCAATTGCCTGGCTCCCTTGAACATCAGGCCATCAATTACCACGCCAGCGACGATGACCACTACAGTCGACATCACCTGTATCACGCTCGATCCCACCTTGTAGACGGTGTTGGTAAAATAGCCGTAATAGACACCGGCAAAAATGACATTTGCAACCGCAATTATGTAGATAGCAATCATCAGCGTGTTACCCCAGTCCTGCCATGCGACCGTTATTTCCTTGTCCGCGCGTCGATACAACTGAAAAGACAAAAAAGTGAAAATAAGCATACAGAAGACCGCTATATTCTTCGCTGGCATGATCCCTAACGGGCCCAACATCGGATGATTGCCACCGCCCAATTCGGCGATTTCAGCGCCAGTGTAAATCACGTTGTGTGGCGTTATCCAAACCAGAAAACCGAGCACAAGCACCACCGCGATGTACTTGGTGAGCCATCGGTAACGTGCGCCACCCTCGGTACGCGCCATGCCGGTCCACAGGTAATAGTTACCGGCCAGCAAAATGGTGCAAATCAACACCGCCTGGATCACGAACAACCAGGCCAGAATGCCGCCCATTGCCAGTATCCCCATTTGCTGGGAGTAGGCATAAACTTCTGCCATCAACCAGTAACCGGCAAACGGTAGTGGCAGAAATGCGAGTATCGCGATGAAATTCGAGGTATAACCCATCCAGTCATAGTGGGCCTTTTCGGCCGCTGTCCTGGCGGCGAGGAACTTGAAGGCCGCATAGGCCCCGACGACCGCACCCCCAAAGGCGATATTGGCGAGAAAGCGATGCAGGTTCAGTGGATTCCACAACGGGCCTTTCATGATTTCCCAGATACCGCCAGTAACGACACCGGTAGCGGGGTCGATACCGGATGGTGCCATCATAAATGTCGACCATGAGTTCGCCACAACCAGCAAGGTGGTGCCGACGCCGTTGAGCAATAACCCCAGGGTCAGGTGTATCCATTTTCGATTGCCATAACGCAGTGCGTCCCAGCCGTAGTAGTAAATGTAGAGAAGTATGCTCTCGAGGAAAAACAGAACCGCATAGACCAGCACCTGCGACCCAAACGCCTGCATCATATAGGACATGAATTGCGGATAGAGCAGGAACAGGGACAGCGCCAGCGTGCCACCGAATAAGGCTGTTATGGCATATGCGGTAAGACTGACCTTCATGAATTCGTGCGCCATGTCATCGTATCGATCGTCGTTGGTCTTAAACCCAATAAGCTCGATAACCAGCACGAAAATCGGAACTGCCAGCACTAGCGCGCCAAAAAACAGGTGCATTTGGGCGACAACCCATACGATTGCCCGACTGCTAGTGCCAATGTCCGGATAATCTGAGCGTTTTAGTTTTGGTGCCGGCAGAGATGCTGCAATGGACTCATGCTCGGCCCCATCACTGTTAATCGCTGCGCTGTGCTGCTCTGCCTTTCCACTTGCAGCCATAGTGGTAGATGGGAACAAACCGCTACCAAAACCGATAACTGCCACCATGATTACAGGCAGCAAGAGGCGCCAAATTGAATGCATTATTTTTGTCATCTCAAATCAACCGTGATCACCGGTGACACCACCGGAAAATATCAGTAGCCACCAAAAGAAAATCAATATCACGATCAGGGTGGCAAAAAAAAGTTTACTGCCCCAATTCGACTTACTCCCAGCAGTAGCAGGGGTACGCTCATTTACGTTATTATTAGTTGCCATAAGAAACCTCGCCGGTGCTCGACAATGCATGGTGACGGTATATCTGGGTCAGTCGTTTCTTCATTTGTCTGATTTCCGTTTTTTGTTTGAAACGGTGTCACGCTTCGAAATTTCGACGATCTTTCTGTTCTGTGCAGCAAACCCTGGGCTGGGAATCCCGCTAACCTGTTCCAGAAATTCGGACATTTCCGTAAGGTCCTGGAAGTAAATCCCCTCCGGTCCCTGAATGTACTGGATGTGTCCTCGCCATTTTGGATCTTCGTCGGCAGCACCCTCAAGCCAAATTCTGGCAACGAACGACTGAACGATCTGACATCTAGCCATTAAAGCCAACCCTATTTAAATTACATTATGCGCAGTGAGGTTGCTTTAGAACATGTCACGGTGACAATCTGGTAACAAACACGATGTGCAACTTCCGGTAATCGACCAGAGAGCACCCTCTGCAGGAGATTATATTTGAACCGACAAACATGGCATACAGAGCTACCCGTCACTTTGCATAACGGCTACAGGCCCGAGTCAGCACTGATCAGCGCTTTTTTAGTTATATGCGGCAAGCGCCGCCGCTCAAGATAGAGAAGCAGCCTTTTTAATCGGGGCCCTCGCATTCTGTTGCGATAGTATTTCCCGACACAGGCGCTGGGTTTCAGGCATAGGCGCCACCCCGAACTCGCGGGCGAGCACGGTCTCGCAATTACGGTATTGGGCGATAGCCCAGTCAGCTCGCCCAAGGTGAACCAGATACTCCATCAAGGAACAATGGAAACTTTCACGACAGGGATCGTGAACTAGAGCTTTGCGGCACACCTGGGCAGCTTCGACGTATTCATCACGCTGCGCATGGCACTCAGCTTTGCGAGTCAGCATTTCCATATGGATTTCACTCAAGCGCTCACGTTCTTCAGCACACCAGTCGGCAAATACATTCTGCTCCAGGTAGTCACCCCGATACAGGAATTGCGCCTCGTCGTAACAACGCAAGGCGTCATCGCAGTTGCCTTTGCCTTGTAGCGCACGACCCTCGGCTACCAGCTTTTCGTATTTCTCCGCATCCACCCACACAACATCTCGCCTGAGCAGGTAGGAATTGCCGACAGTCTGCACCGCATCTTCGCCGACACCACTGGCACGCAATTGAGTACGCAGGTAGTACATTGTTACTTTGAGTCGGCCCCAACCACGCTCTTCATCGACATCGGGCCACAGATAATCCAGTATGCGCTCTCGATGCACCGGACGATCCAGATGAGTCACCAGAATTTTCAACAAGGTTACGGCCTGCCTGCGCTTCCATTTATCGACCATAATTCCCTGGCCGTTGGCAGTCAGTCCGAATTTCCCCAGCGTGAGTATTTGCAATTGACCCCGCGGTGGCGCTTGCACATAATGTTTTTCTTTTTCGCGCAGGAACACAACCGCTACTACGGCGCCACTCGGTGGATCCTGCTTTTGCTCAGGCATGACCAGCGATGAGTACCCGACATTGACCCAATTACCGTTTTTACGGCGTACACGACAACTAGGCACTCCACTCGAATTGCAACTACGGAAACACCGAAACAGTTCGCAGTCTGGCATACACAGGGGTTCACCGCCGGGCAGCACAGATTGAAGAATTTCACCACAGTGCCGACCGATCGCCTCGTCCGGGGCATAGCCAAGCAACTGTTCCGCGCTTCTATTCCATGCAACCACCTGGTGACGGTCATCGATGGCGAAGGCTGCGTCAGAGGCGCCTTCGACCATTTGCTGAACAGTAATAGCGCCAGCCTCGTGGGCTGGCTTGTCAGGAAGTGAATCCGACATCGATGCCCTCTGCTAGTAGCTGTCCTAATTAAGATATATTCGTCTTATAGGAACAGATGTAACTCAAGAAAGGAAAAAGTGGCGTTCAATGTTGAATTTAGAGGTATGCCTTTGTTTTCGCGGATACCGACGCGGAGCTGGAGAAACTGGTTTAAGAAGGGTTCGTACACCAGGCTATAACGCTCTCTCGCGTTTTGGAAAATAGCCTCGTCTGGATCGTGATACTCGTAGGAAAACTTGACATTATTCCCTCTGGACACCAGAAAATTCAATTCCGCCAGGGCGATTTGCTGCTCGATAGTCGAGTCATCTATAAAATCTATCTCGGCCAATACACCTATACGTCCAAATTGTGCGCCGCCATTGATACCCCACATACTGGTTTCGACTCCCTGTCCGTTCTTGCCTGTAGCGTAGGAACCTCCAATCCGGTAGCCCTTGTCCACGTAGGCTGCAGATGCTGTCAGTCGCTTACCGCGATTGTTTTCCAGTGACGCTCCTGTTCCATTGGTTAGTGCAGCATGCAAAGCCCACGGACCCGGCTCGTAGCCAAACTCCGCGCCTACATCTACAGCTCCGTAAGTGAATCCAGTGCCTGCACGGGTGAAAGCAGTATCGTCCTGAAGACGCAGACCGTAAGGCAGGAAGAACTGACCAGCCTTAAAGTAATACGGCTCTTGTTTGAATTTCCCCTGGAATAGTCCGAAAATCTCCCGCGCATCGCCGCCGCCGTCCATAGTTTGATAAAAAAGAACACGATCGGGGATTAAATCAATTTCCAGGTAAATATTTTGTTTGCGCTGTCTAAACACGTCTTCTGAACGTTTTCCAGATTCTTCGGTTCGGTCAAGAATCACACGAAAATCACCACCGATTGCAACGTAATCGTTCAGTCGACCCGAGAAAAAGCTACTACTGGCATCGGTTTTTAAAGGGTTTTCTTCTTCATCGATCTCTTCGTCTGATTCTATTTTATAGCGCCGCCAGTCGAAGAAATTGCTAGCCAGACGAGTCTGCACGTAAATGTTAGCGAAGTCTGTGCGTTTGCCTCCACCAGTCATGTTGACGTGACATTTGGAACATTTATATCCCTCCTGTATGGCAAGATAGGGTTCGGCCTGTACGCTGCCTGGCCCCCACAGAATTAATACCAACATGCTCAGTGTCACCCAGATTGATTGTGGCCAAATGCAGCGGTTACGCCTGATAATCTTATGTTTCATGCTTTTATTACCTAAGTTCACTGGTTTATTCTTTGTTATTCATATTGTCGCAGGCGAAATATCCAGCGCCATCAACTCTCTACTGGTCAAACCAGCTGGCAAATTTTTTCCCAGCATCAACCATGCCGCAATTCGAATGACAGAATCGTGCCCGAATTGGTCCTGGATTTGATTTATGGACAAATCATGTTCTCCGGACAGTACGGGGCACCCTGCTCAATCCAGCTCTGGATAATATCCAGTTGAGTTTGGGTCAACGCGTCAAATCCAAGCGGCATACGTTTTGCGGGATCCTCTTCAATGACCCTAATCCACAGATTGCTGCGCACGAGGTCAAACGGGGCTACTGTATTGCCATCTACCACGCCGAAGTAGTTATCCGCTGTGAGCACCACGCCATTTGGCGGGCACTCGAAGTCAATAGAGCAACGCGGACTGGAAGGGGTAAGACTGTGGCACGCCGTGCAAACCCGCAACGATTCGTTCCACACCTGCATCCATGAACCCTCTGCGTAAGTTAAATCGCTTTGAGAGTCAGCACTATCAACTTCGATAATCCCGGTTGCAGCAGAATTTAACACCCCACTCGATTGCGGCGCTGAGCAGCCGATAGTACCGTCTGATATCCAGTCTCGTATATTCTGGATTGTAGCCGGAGGCAATGCGGGTTGAGACATTGGCATTTGCACTCCTTGAATTGTTTCACCACCTGGGCCCCCGTTCTCAAGTTTCCAAATCATATAGCTTGCATCCGGATTACCTGAGTCAATTTCCATCATAGTAGGCTCCCAACCACTTGCTCTTCCTACGTTGGCACAAGTATTTGTCGTTGAACTCCAATTTAAATCGAACATGGGCGCCGCTCCCCCATGGCAAACACTACAAATCGGGGTTAAGACGTTGCCCTGGATCCACGACAGCGTTGCATCAGGGGTGCCACTGGCACCTGTACCGGTACCGCCACCACCACCGCCACCACTGCCCAGCAAATTACCATTCTCATCGAGACCCTGACCACTGCCCGCCCCACAGCCAATTAACAGCGTAACAATAGCCAGACTGAAAATGAGCCTGACGAACGGAATATAAAAGGTTTTCGGTGTTTGTATCATCAAGTTGATTCTCGTTGTTAGCCTGGCGCTAGCCTTAGCCATCCGACTCGGACACGTCATCCATCTCGGGCTCAGGGTGTCGAACCTGGTTCGGATTTTCCTTCAGTAACCAGTGCAGAAAAGTCTTTT
>CBDUSZ010000038.1:0-17588 GCA_965370015.1 uncultured bacterium
AGTTTTGACTGTTGCAGGGCCTAAAGCACTGGAATGTGCGCGCAATCTAGCACTGAAAGAGGGTATTTTTGTCGGCATCAGTAGTGGCGCTACGTTAGCGGCTGCGCTCGAAGTAGCCGAGTCGGCAGCAGACGGATCAAACATTTTATGCATGCTACCCGATACCGCTGAGCGCTATTTGAGCACACCTTTGTTTGAGCATATTGAAGCCGATATGTCTGATGCAGAAAAACAACTCTCAGCATCGACGCCAGCCTGTCAATTTTAAGGATTATCAGCAAGAGTGCTGTATCGCTAAGCCCCTGTGTAAGCCGGTATCAGCATTCCTCGCTAATACAAACTAAACAAGCCTATTGAGCTCGCTGGTTTAACCACAATTGCTGGATATTGTGGTTAAGCAGGGAGCGTCGGGCTGGATCTGTTGTGACTCTGAGTAATTCCTTGTAGATTCTTCTCGCATCATCGACCAGGCCGGATTTTTGCAGGCTCTCGGCGGCATTGAAGCGCCCTGTTTGCGCCCATAGGTCCATTGCCTGTGGGCCAGGTAACATCGCCGACTGCAAATACAATAGTGCTGCCTGATCATACTTTTTAAGCGATTTAAACGAATCGGCTATCCAGAATAGAATTTCACGGTGCTGTTTTGGCTCGATCGGGAGTCGTAACAGGCGATTGAAATGCATAATCGCCTGTTCGTGCAAATTCACCGTCTGTAAATCGAAAAGAACTTGCAAAATTCGGTCAGTATTTTCGGCGGTCGGATCCCGGTATTCGCTGATCAAGGCCTGTAAAATCCCGTCACCCTCATCGTAACGCCCGCCAAGAATTAACACCCGCGCCTGACGAAGCTGCCATTTGAATCGGTCGGAGTCTAGCGGATACGCATCCAACCCTGACATCTGCCGAGTTGCCTCTTCGATATCGGCATTTTTCAGCGCAAGGTCAACCAACTGATACCTGATTAAAGTCGGAATTCGTTCAGCACTGGAAAAAGCCTCGCTATGGTTAAACAATTGATTGAGCAAGTGCTGCTCGGACTCGTCGACATCTTCTAAGGTTTGCATATAATTTTCAGCTGCGGCATTGATAATACTTTGGTCTGAACTTTGTAACATCAATAGCGCAAACAGAGACCTTGCTTTAATGGGTGTCGACACACTGACATTTTTCGCAAGATCGAGCCACCGGGCATCATCGCCAATTAACAACTCGGCCCGATTGCCCACCAGCTGCGCATATTCGATGTAGGCAGCCCATAATTGATCGGGTTGCAGCTGAAACAGTTCCAGAGGGGTTATCGAATCTGATTTAAAAACTTGTTCGAGTGCGACTACGCGATCCACCGCCGACATTTGCTGGCCAGCGAAATATGCCAGAGCCCAGAGTGTCGACTGTTCACCAATCTCGAATTCCGATTTGGCCACCTGCTTTTTCAGCACGGCCCATAATGCCCTCGGATCGAGTAGCTGCGCCCGGTACTGTGCAAGCAGGCTGGTCAAACGAGCCTGCCAACTGTCGACTCCCTGTAAAATCTGAATGGCCTGATCATAACGCCCTGAACGAATCATTACAGTTGCACGTAATATAACCCAGGATTCATCCTCGGCGTCAAAATCCTGATTGAATCTCAACATCGCTATACGTGCATCTTCGAGCCTGCCATCTTTCAGGTAGCTGGAAATAACCAGGCGACGCCAGGTTTGATATTCAGGCGCTGCACCAGCGCCTGGCAGCCACAATTGTTCACGTAATAACTGGCGCGCTGTTTCGGTTTGTCCAATTTCCAGGTAGGCACGAATCTTGTATGTTGCTGCCTGGTAGCTGAATTGTTCGGGCAAATCGGAAGGTAGATTTTCTATTCGAATAAGGAGTTCATTCCATTCCTGCCACTCGGAGAGAATGGTGTATCTTTCCTGCTCCCATAAAATCCATTCATACAGGTCCGTATCAATCCCAGGTTGTGCCTGATCTAGCATTTTCAGGGTTAACACCGGTGCACCGGCTGCCGAAATATTTTTCAGCATATCGAGTTTTTCATCTGCCCATGCATTACTAATAAGGCAGCTTAAAGTCACCGGTATGAGAAATTTAAAATCGCAGTATTTCATTTCAGCTCAAATATAAAGAGGCTTCCCCCTGCTGGCAAGGGTAAAATCGGCGGGGTTGAATTCATTCGACCAGACGCATTCCTACAATCAGTTATCCAGACCCAATACAAAAACGATACTCAGCATAATCCCGTGCTGAAACCGCTCGCAATTAATTCGCAATGATATGCGTGCAATGCGTCGCAGGACAGGGTAATTTCCTTGTTATCAATTTTATTGGCCGAATGAATTCGACCCTAACAAGCATTATCTACCCGTCCGCCCGAGGGAAGAAGCATAAAAAAAGCGTGATGCTCGGGAGCAGCACGCTTTTTACTTTATGCCAACTAATTTCTAATTGAAACCAGCTATTATAACTTTTCCTTGATTCTAGCCGCTTTTCCGGTCAGAGCGCGTAGGTAGTACAGTTTCGCGCGGCGCACCTTGCCACGGCGTTTTACCTTAATTTCTGCGATTATTGGGCTGTGGGTTTGAAAAACACGATCAACACCTTCACCGTGAGAAATTTTGCGTACGGTAAACGCTGAATTAATGCCACGGTTGCGCTTTGCGATTACGACGCCCTCATAGGCCTGTAAACGCTCTCGAGTGCCTTCCGTAACCCGCACCTGTACAACGACTGTATCGCCGGGTGAAAAAGCAGGGATATCTGACTTCAATTGCTCTGCGTCTAATTGTGCGATGATATTGCTCATGTTACTTCCTCTAAAAATTCCAGCCTGCCATCTGACAGCCTATTAACTCTTTTGACCAGTTTGATCGAACTCGTCTATGTATTCATCCAGCAAAGCCTGCTGCCGATCGTCCAGATCCACATGTTCCAGTAAATCTGGACGTCTTTGCCAGGTTCTACCCAGTGACTGTTGTTCGCGCCAGGTCTGAATCGCCAGATGATTTCCATTCATCAGTACTGCGGGTACTTTCCTACCCTGATACTCTTCCGGTCTCGTATAGTGCGGGCAATCCAGCAAACCCTCACTAAACGAATCCTGTTGCGCCGACAGCTCATGCCCCAACGCTCCGGGGATTAATCGAGCCATGGCGTCGATACACACCATCGCCGCGAGTTCTCCACCACTGATAACATAATCACCGATGGACCACTCTTCATCAACTTCATGTTGAATCAGACGTTCGTCGATACCCTCGTAACGACCGCAAAGAAAAATTACCGATCCTTTATCGACCTGATTTGCCAGCATGGTCTGTTTAATCGGCACTCCCTGCGGGCTGAGATATATCAACCGCCCTGTGTTATTTTGCTGACGAACCGCGAGAATAGCATCTTGCAGCGGTTGTACCTTCATCAGCATCCCCGGTCCACCACCGTAAGGCCGATCATCGACTGTTCGATGGCGATCCAGTGTGTATTGCCGTGGATTCCAGCAATTAAGCTGAAGTAATTCTTTACCTGCGGCTTTACCTACCACCCCGCAGCTAATCACCTGTTCGACCAGTTCGGGAAACAGCGTGATAACGTCAATGCGCATTTCTAGTAATCAGGTTTCCAGTCAACTACGACTCGATTATTAGTCAAATCGATTAGTTTGACCACGTCATCCATCACAAACGGTATTAACCTTTCCCTGTCACCCTGCAATACCATCACATCATTTGCACCGGTTTCTATCATCGTTTTGATCGTCCCCAGCGGCTCGGCCTGCAATGACTCGACATCCAACCCAATCAAATCCGACCAGTAATAATCACCCTCATTCAGTTTGGGTAACTGCTCCGCCAGTATAAAAATCTTACTTCCGACCAGCTCGATAGCCTGGTCTCGATCTTCAACTCCAGCTAGCTTCACGACGACATTCTTTCCCTGCAGCCGACCGCTGGCCTCTACAGTTTTAATCTCATCACCCGTTTTTATCTTCCACGGGCTGTAACTCAGTATGTTTTCACGGGGACTGGTTTTGGAAAATACCTTGACCCAGCCTTTGACTCCCTGGGCACCAATAATGTGGCCGACGCAAATAGTCTCATCCTTGTGCTCACGCATAAGGAATCACGACCACCCTAAGCAGCTTTACGGGAACTCTTGATAAGACTCGCCACGCGCTCACTAGTTTGAGCACCCTTTGAAATCCAGTAATCGATACGTTCATAATCGATTCGGAGTTCTTCTTCCTGACCACGTGCCTGCGGATTAAAAAACCCGAGGCGTTCAATGTATCGACCGTCTCTAGGGCTACGACTGTCACTGACCACCACGTGATAGAATGGACGCTTCTTCGAACCGCCGCGTGCCAAACGAATTGAAACCATAAAAACCTCTAAATGTCATCAGACAAAAATATAGTTCTGACCCTCGGGCCAGAAGACCGCGTATTGTACCTAAAAAAGCACCGCTGTGAAGCCCACACACGGCCTTTTTAGCTCTTTATTATGCCAATAAGACTTCTAAAGGCGTAATTTTTTCGTGAGAGCGAGGAAGCACCGCACGGAGAACCGGAGTGTATGGATAATACATGAGGATTCGAGTACGGAGCTGACGCCGCTATCGCGGAAAAAGTACGCCTTTAGAAGCTCTTATTAAAACGGCATCCCTGGCGGCATCTTCCCTTTTAGTCCCCGCATCATATTCATCATACCGCCCTTGCTGCCCATTTTTTTCATCATTTTTTGCATTTGCTTGTGCTGCTTTAGCAATCGATTGACATCCTGAATTTGGGTGCCTGATCCACCGGCCACGCGCCTTTTGCGCGAACCGTTTATGACTTCAGGTTTACGCCGTTCCAGCGGGGTCATCGAATTTATAATCGCGACCATGCGTTTCATTTGCCTGCCATGCGCCGGATCCTGCATCGCTTTTGATACTCCGGCTCCCATTCCAGGCAACTTGTCAATCATACTGCCTAGCCCACCCATGTTTTCCATCTGCATAAATTGATCGCGCAAATCGTCGAGATCAAATCCCTTGCCTTTTCTGACTTTTTTCACCAGCCTCTCGGCTTTTTCCTGGTCTACTTTTTCCTGTACCTGCTCGACCAGGGACAATATATCGCCCATGCCCAAAATTCGGGATGCCATACGATCGGGATGAAACGCCTCAAGTGCATCTGTTTTTTCACCTGAGCCAATGTACTTGATGGGTTTCCCGGTAATTTGTCGTACCGATAACGCTGCCCCACCGCGCGCATCACCATCTGTTTTGGTCAACACGATACCCGTGAGTGGCAAAACATCACCAAACGCTTTGGCCGTATTGGCCGCGTCCTGGCCGGTCATACTATCGACTACAAACAGAGTTTCTGTCGGCAATACAGCATCATGAATGGCTTTGATTTCGTCCATCATCTGCTGGTCGATATGTAATCGACCGGCGGTATCGAGAATTAATATATCGGCATTATTTTTTCGCGCCGCGGCCAGTGCCGCACGGGCGATTTCGACCGGTTTCTGTGTGTTATCGCTGGGGTGGAAGGCCGCGTTAACTTCGTTGGCCAGCGTCTGCAACTGCTCGATAGCGGCAGGTCGATAAATATCGGCGCTGGCTACGATGACGTGCTTTTTCTCTACTTCAATCAAGCGACGGGCGAGCTTGGCTACCGTTGTGGTTTTACCTGACCCCTGCAATCCAGCCATTAATATGATTACCGGTGGTTTTACATTTAAATCGATACCATCGTGGGACTCACCCATCAATTCGACTAGCTTGTCATTGACCACCTTGACCAGGGCCTGTCCAGGAGAGAGGCTGGCAATCACTTCCTTGCCTAACGCCTTTTCTCTCACAGCCTCTATAAAGTCTCGCACCACCGGTAGCGCGACATCGGCCTCGAGTAAGGCCTGGCGCACATCACGCAAACTATCTTTAATATTCTCTTCGCTCAGACGACCCTGTCCGCGTAGATTTTTCATCGTTCTGGATAGACGATCGGTAAGATTTTCAAACATGGTAGTGACTCAAACTGGCTCTTAGCGGTAATAGTTAATGCGGGATTATATCAGCCGAAAGGACTGAATATACCTCTGTCAGAATAATATGTGGATATCCGTTTACTGATACTCTCGCAAAGGCGCAAGGCGCGCAAAGGGCAAAGAATAAAATAGAAGGTAATAAGTATCGAAGATTTAATGCTGAAATTACGCTTTAAACGAATCGTCAGGTAAATTGAATAACCCAAAAACCCCTCTGCGTGCCCTGCGCCTCTGCGAGTGATATTTTTTACATTCGGTATCAATCGATAGCTGCGCTAGCTAAAATTTGAATATTTCCCCGCCATTTAATCGTCTCACGGTAAAATCAGGTAAGGCTTCTACACATTCGCGATAAATCAAGTCCTCTTCCCCGGGTTTAAAATGGGTCAACCAGATATCTGGACGATGTTTCAGCTTTATCAGGTCTTCGCCTAGTAATTTAGCACAGTAATGTTTCGATAATTTACTGATCTCTATCTCGTTATTGGAAAAAGCGGCTTCCACAAATAGCATATCGATATGGTCATAACCATTCAGAACCTGCCACAGATTTTCGGTAGTCGTGGTGTCACCACTAAAAGCGACCACGGCCTTAGGCGCTGACACACAGTATCCGATACAAGGTACTGTATGATTTACCTCGATCATTTCGATTTCCCGGGATCTTATGGTTATTTTATCACCAGGTTTCATTACCCTGAAATCAATCGAAGGCTTGTCTTTAGTTGGTAATTCAGAAAAATCTGGCCAGATAATCCAATTGAAAATATGGGCTTTTAACGCTTGAATTGTTTGCTCCTGCGCGTGCACGATAACAGGTTCATCGTGTACGCCATACATACTGTCGGCGAGTAGAGGCAACCCCACGATATGATCCATGTGTGAGTGGGTGAGAAAGATATGACGTATTCCGGTCATCTGGTTTAATGGCAGATCACCGAGTCCGGTGCCCGCATCTATCAGCACATCGTCATCGATCAAAAAACAGGTGGTGCGTAGATTTGCACCTATTCCACCGGCCCAGCCTAATACTTTTATTTGCATATTTTAGTCTATCTAAAGTTCTATCGCTGTCTCGAGTTTGCACCAGTTTAACCCTGACACCAATCCTGAGGGCTAGCGCAAAATCAGGAATCATAGTTTTATAGCAAAATTTAGCTAAAAATTTGGTGCAATAGTTTGAAATATAGCCAAAATATTGAAGCAACCTACATTATAGTAGTCATCAATATCAAGAAATCTGCCGCTAGTCACAAAATGATAATTTTCACGGCCTGGCATCGATAAAGATATTAATTCTTCCGTGCCAGCGGATTCGTCTGACCACTTCGATAAGTGCACTTTTTAAGAAGTGATCTTATGGTAGTGCGATAGGTTCTATTTTCAGTTACACTTAAGCGACCGAGTCATTGATATATTACGATGTTCCCCACCATAGCAAGCGCCCTCGCATCAATATTATACTGTCTCTCTGCATTGCTGATATTCCAACAACTGGATGATCAGGATCGGCGCCGCTGGAAACCCCTGGTTTTGGCACTTGTAGCAATGTTGCTGCATGCTGTCGCGTTAAACCATCTAATTTTTCAACCATCAGGTTTGAATCTGGAATTTTTCGTCTCTTTTTCGCTAATCAGCTGGTTGATCTCGGGGCAAATTTTACTCAGCTGTATATTCCGCCAAATCGATAGCCTGGGTATCGTTGTATTTCCGATAAGTGGCCTCGCTGCCTTGCTGGCCCTGGTCGATTTTACTGACCCTTTAATTATAAGCGGCAACAATGCATTACAAGCACATATCATGGTGTCGGTGGTCGCCTACAGCCTGATTATGCTGAGCGCAATTCAGGCTTGCCTGTTAGCCTACCAGGATCATGCCATTCGATCACACCATCCCGGAGGATTAATTCGCTTTTTGCCGCCTTTGCACGATATGGAAACGCTACTTTTCCAGTTTCTCGGGTTCGGATTTCTGGTTCTGGGCGCTTCACTCATTACCGGGTTCATTTTTCTCGAAGATATCTTCGCCCAGCATCTGGTACACAAAACAGCTTTATCTATTGTCGCCTGGCTCATCCTCGGAATATTGCTACTCGGTCGCTTTCAGTTTGGATGGCGGGGTAAAACTGCTATCCGCTGGTCTCTTTCAGCCTTTGCATTTTTGATGCTTGCCTATTTTGGCAGCAAACTGGTTTTTGAGTTTATCCTCTAATCTGACCCAGCTTTGACATTTTATCTTCTGTGTTGAACGAAATTTCCCTATCTATATTACTGGCCATTTTACTGGCGTTAATCCTGCTGTCGGCCTTTTTTTCAGGATCTGAAACTGGCTTAATGAGCCTTAATCGATACCGGCTTAAGCATCTAGCGGAAAAAAATCATGGTGGTGCGCGACGTGCGCTTGCGTTACTCAACGATCCCGATAAGCTGATCAGCCTGATTCTGCTCGGTAATAATTTCGTCAATATCCTGATAACACAGTTGGCGACTTACATCGGATACCGATTGTATGGAGACGCTGGCATCGCCATCGCAGCCGGCTGCCTGATACTGATTCTGCTGTTATTTGCGGAAGTCACACCGAAAACACTGGCAGCAAATAATCCGGAAGGTATAGCGTTTCCCGCAGCCTATGTTTACAAGCCCTTGTCACGTCTGTTGGCTCCACTGGTGTGGGCGATAAACTGGCTTTCCAGATTGATACTGGCCCCATTTAAGAGCGTCAGGAAATCAGCTATGAATGATGCACTGACTTCCGATGAACTACGCGTAGCGGTGAGTGAGACCCACGGTCTGATTCCCGATTCTCACCGCGAGATGTTACTCAGTATTCTCGATCTTGAGAAGGTAACAGTGGATGACATTATGATACCCCGAAGTGAAATCATCGGCATCGACCTGGAAGATAACTGGAACGATACGCTTAAGCAAATTACTAATATGTCCTATACCCGTATCCCGATTTATTCCGGCAATATCGACAACCTGGTCGGCATTGCGCAACTACGAAAAATCTTGCCCTTGCTGATGAATGACGAATTCAACGCCGATAGCCTTCAGAATTTAACACGCCAGAGTTATTTCATTCCGGAAGGAACGCCTCTGACCACGCAGTTGATCAATTTTCGAAAAAACAAAAGCCGTATGGGATTCGTGGTCGACGAGTATGGTGATATCCAGGGACTGGTGACTATTGAGGATATACTGGAAGAAATTGTCGGCGAATTCACTACCGATCCAACGGCCATGCATCAGCCGTTTTACCAGGATGACGATGGCAGCTATCTAATCGATGGTTCGACCCATATTCGTGATATTAATCGTAACCTCAAGGTCGATTTGCCCAGCGATGGCCCACGCACACTAAACGGTCTGATACTGGAACACATGGAGTTTATTCCCGAGGCGGGCACCAGCCTTAAAATAAACCACTACCCGATGGAGATTATGCAAGTCAAAAACAACCGCGTAAAAACAGCGCGCCTGTTCACCCAACAAATCCCAATAATACAAAAACCGCAAAGTGAGTTGCCACTCGATGGCTAAAGCACAAGCGCAGTACCAGTGTCGCGAATGTGCCAGCATTTCGCCCAAGTGGTCGGGACAATGTTCTGACTGTAAAAGCTGGAATAGTATTGAGGAACTTCCAGCCCTGGCTACGATCGGAAAATCCGCTGGTAGCTGGCACGGTACCAGCGCTTCTGTCGAGATAGTTGCTTTGAATGCGGTGCCAACCAGCAAAACCCCCAGATTTAGCAGCGAAATCGACGAGCTCGACCGGGTGCTTGGTGGCGGCCTGGTCGAGGGCTCGGTGGTATTACTCGGCGGAGACCCGGGAATTGGAAAATCCACCCTTTTATTGCAATGTCTCACGCAGATCAGTCTGCTAAAAAATGCACTCTACGTCACCGGCGAAGAGTCCCTGCAGCAGGTCAGCATGCGTGCCCAGCGACTCAACCTTCCAAATGAACATTTGAAATTACTCAGCTCAACCTGCGTTGAGGAAATTATTGTCCAGGCTATCGCCAGTAAACCCGCGGTTATGGTTATTGACTCAATCCAGACTATTTTTACCAACAGCTTGCAGTCAGCACCGGGTTCGGTAAGCCAGATACGCGAAAGTACCTCGATCCTGGTACGCCTTGCCAAACAAAGCAATATCGCAATTTTCCTCGTCGGGCACGTCACCAAGGAAGGTCTGCTGGCCGGACCCAGAGTGCTCGAGCACATGGTCGATACGGTGTTGTATTTCGAGGGCGACAGTTCAACTCGTTATCGTGTTATCCGAGCGGTTAAAAACCGCTTCGGAGCAGTGAATGAACTAGGAATTTTTGCGATGACCGACACAGGCCTGAAACAGGTCAGTAACCCTTCGGCAATATTTCTCTCGCATCACGATAAACCCGTCTCCGGCAGTATTATCATGGTTTCCAGAGAAGGCACCCGACCAATATTGATTGAAATCCAGGCACTGGTAACCGAGAGCCACTCGGGCCACCCGCGCCGCATCAGTGTCGGCCTCGAATCAAATCGGCTAGCCATGTTGTTAGCCATATTGCAACGTCACGGTGGCATCCCACTCTACGACCAGGATATATTTATCAACGCTGTCGGGGGGGTACGAATTGCCGAAACCGGCGCAGATCTGGCAGTTATTCTGGCAATTCTTTCGAGCTATCGTGACCGTCCGGTGAGTAATCGATTGCTGGTATTTGGCGAAGTCGGTCTGTCTGGAGAAATCAGACCAGTACCGAACGGAGAAGAACGCCTCCGCGAAGCCGCTAAACACGGATTCGAAACCGCTATTATTCCAACGGCGAATATGCCCAAACGAAACTTATTCAAAAATTTGAAGTTGATTCCGGTTAATCATTTGGCCGACACCCTGGATGCTTTATAATTGCACCAGTTAATATCAGAGAACTGCTGAGATGCCTAAAATTAATGACAAATTAAAAGATTTCGAGAAATCTTTGCAACAGCTCGAAAAAATTGTAGCGCAGATGGAAAGTGGTGAACTGGGCCTCGAAGATTCTCTGAATCAATTCGAACAGGGCATTAAATTAGCCAAGAATTGTCAGGATACGCTCAGTAATGCTGAGCACCGTGTTGAACAGTTGATTGAGAAAAATGGCTTGCAACAGACCATCCCATTTGAGGATCTGGATGAAGATTGATTCGCAGACTTTCGAATCTCTTCACGCGGAATATCAACTGAGGGTCGACAAAGCACTAGACCATTGGCTTCCAGCCGATTCGGTTAATCCTGTTAAACTGCATGAGGCCATGCGTTATTCGGTCCTGGCTTCAGGAAAGCGAGTCAGGCCAGTGCTGGTTTACGCTACCGCATGTGCACTCGGTCTCGATCTGGAACGAGTCGATGGTGCTGCCGCAGCTGTCGAAATGATTCACGCCTATTCTCTGATTCACGATGACTTGCCCGCGATGGATGATGATGATTTACGTCGGGGGCGACCCACCTGCCATAGACAATTTGATGAAGCGACCGCAATCCTGGCCGGTGACGCCTTACAGGCATTGGCTTTTTATGTTCTCAGCCATGACCCGAACATGACCGATGACAACAGCGCCAGATTGCAAATGATCGAAAAACTTTCACTATTTTCCGGTTCTCGTGGCATGGCGGGGGGGCAGGCTATCGACCTGGCATCGGTTGGCAAACTGCTCAACATTACCGAACTCGAAACCATGCACATTCATAAAACCGGGGCTCTTATCAGAACCTGCGTTCAACTAGCAGCCTTGAGTACTAATCAACTAGGTAAGGATAAATTCAATGCACTGGATTCCTACGCAAAATGCATAGGTCTGTCGTTTCAGGTGCAAGATGACATACTCGACGTGATCGGCGACACACAGACACTGGGCAAAAAACAAGGTTCCGATTGCGAAAACAACAAACCAACTTTTCCGTCAATTATAGGCCTTGAGGCTTCGCGAGAAAAAATGCTCGATTTACACCATAAGGCACTAGATTCGTTGTCGATATTTGGTGAGGAAGCTGAAATTTTAAGGTATATTTCGGCCTGGTTTGTAGAACGCACCTACTAGAGTTCTATCGATGTGAATATTATGAATTCAGACAATTTCCCGTTACTCGACAAGATACAATGCCCTGCGGATTTACGCGCCCTTGAGGAAGATCAACTAGTTCCCCTGGCGCATGAGATGCGTAGGTTTCTGATTCAAAGTGTATCTAAAACCGGGGGGCATCTGGCATCTGGCCTCGGCTCGGTAGAATTAACCATTGCCTTACATTACTTATTCGATACACCTCATGACCGCCTGGTTTGGGATGTCGGGCATCAATGTTATCCACATAAGATTCTGACCGGCCGTCGCGCGCAAATGTCAGGATTAAGACAGCAGGGCGGTCTATCCGGCTTCCCTAATATTACCGAATCTGAATACGATCAATTCGGTGCTGGCCATTCGAGCACCTCGATCAGCGCAGCACTGGGTATGGCTATCGCTGCCGATGCCCAGGACATTGATCGCAACACAGTCGCAATTATTGGTGATGGCGGGATGACAGCTGGCATGGCCTATGAAGCGATGAATCATGGTGGCAGCATCGACACCAATTTACTCATCGTTCTCAACGACAACGAAATGTCGATTTCACCCAATGTCGGCGCAATGTCCAAATATTTGACGCGCATCTGGTCGGGCAAGATTTATTCGCATATGCGCGCAGGTAGCAAAAAGGTATTGGAACGAATACCCTCCGCCTGGGAACTGGCACGCCGGGCTGAAGAACACGTAAAGGGCATGATTGTTCCCGGTACTTTATTCGAGGAACTCGGATTTTCATATTTCGGACCGATCGATGGCCATAATCTACCCGAAATATTGCGCCTGGTGAGAAATCTGCAGCAAATCCCAGGCCCACGATTGCTACATATCGTTACCCGTAAAGGTAAGGGATATGCCCCGGCTGAAGATGATGCCTGCAAGTTTCATGGGGTCGGTCCGTTCGACCCGGAATCAGGGAAGACGGCCTCTTCAAGCAAGCCCGGGGTCCAATCCTATACGCAGATATTTTCTGACTGGTTGGTAAAAAAGGGCCAGCAAAACCCATTATTACATGCTATTACGCCAGCGATGCGCGAAGGTTCTGGGCTGGTCGAGTTTTCGCAGAAATTTCCTGAACGGTATCATGACGTGGGTATTGCAGAACAACACTCAGTGACACTCGCAGCCGGTATGGCGCGCGATGGATTAAAGCCGGTAGTGGCTATTTATTCGACTTTTCTGCAACGCGCTTACGATCAGTTCATCCACGATGTAGCAGTACAGGGTCTCGATGTCACCTTTGCGGTCGATCGGGCTGGAATCGTCGGCGCCGATGGCGCTACTCACACCGGCAGTTTTGACATTAGCTACAGCAGATGTATACCTGATATCGTCCTCATGGCTCCCGCCAATGGAGTAGATATGTTCGAATTACTGAATACCGCCTACCAGTATCCGGGGCCTGCCCTGGTTCGTTATCCTCGTGACAACACCGCAAAACCCGCGAGTATTAATACCAGCGTGACAGCTGAACTTGGCAAAGGAATCCTGGCACGTAAAGGTGCCAACACGGCGATTTTAGTATTCGGAACAATGCTCGATATAGCCCTCGAGGTTGCAGAAGATCTTGATTTTAGTGTAGTCAACATGCGCTTTATCAAACCACTTGACGAAGCATTAATTCAGCAAATGGCATCAACGCATCAGAATTTAGTCACTATTGAGGATGGCGCTATAGCTGGAGGTGCCGGCAGTGCAGTACTCGAATTTCTTAATCAGGAACAAATATCAACCCGCTGTTTGCGCCTTGGATTGGCCGATAATTTTCCTTCGCACGGTAGTCGAGAGCAGGTTTTAGAAGAATATGGACTGGATGCAACTGATATAAAACGCTCGATTATCGCGTTCACAGAAAATTCACCTGGTGTTCGATAGGCCAGAACGTTTGCCCGATAATGACTTTTTCGACCAGGAATGGCATAAATGTTGGCGTCTTTTTCCATATTCACATACAATCCGTCAGGATATTGTTGAAAATTGTATTCATCAACATCTAACTCATCTTTAAATTATAGAGTATTGTTATGTCTGATTTAGTCACAGGCACTGTTAAGTGGTTTAACGACGCCAAGGGTTATGGTTTTATTTCGCAGGAAGGCGGAAAAGACGTATTCGTTCATTTTAGCGCTATACAAACTGAAGGTCACAAAACACTGCAGCAGGGGCAGACGGTAACCATGAAGGTTACTGATGGTGAGAAAGGACCTCAGGCTGAAGATGTTTCTCCAGCGTAGTAGAACAATTTAAGTTTAAGGACATCGCCAACACACTGGAGGCAGTAGCCCAGTGCTTATTCATCTAAAAGAGATTATTTTTTATCTCTTTAGATGCCCCACTGCGGCGCTAGTCAAATCTGGTTTGAGTATTTATGTTGCCTATCCAGATCACCCCGGTATAATAACCGACCATTTCACTTGGTTATTAATATACGCACATCCGCGACTTTTTGTTTCTGGCTCGTTCGTTTGTCGAGACTATTAAATGCTTGCTGCGTTATTCAGTTAAATACAGAGGTACTGTAATGAGTCAAACTGTCACTACGACATCTGGAATACCTGATGTTCAGGGTTCAGCGGATACTCGTCAGCTGGCTATTAACAAGGTCGGCATCAAGGATATTCGTCACCCTGTTATCGTCAAGGATCGGTCAGATGGTGTACAGCACACGATTGCTAATTTTAATATGTTCGTGTTTTTGCCACACCAGTTCAAAGGCACACACATGTCGCGCTTCGTGCAAATTTTGAATGACCATGAGAAAGAAATTTCTGTATCGTCATTCCGCGATATGCTGACGCAAATGGCTGTCATGCTGGAAGCAAATGCAGGAAATATCGAAATGAGTTTTCCTTACTTCGTTAACAAAAAAGCCCCGGTTACCGGTGTCGAATCGCTGCTCGATTATGATGTCTCGCTGATTGGTGAAATAAACAACGGGGTTTCCAGTACAAGGATCAAGATCAAGGTCCCAGTCACCAGTTTATGCCCCTGCTCTAAATCAATTTCCGACTATGGTGCACACAATCAGCGATCACATGTCACCATAAGTGCCCGAACCAACGGCTTTATCTGGATCGAAGAATTAATTGATATTGTTGAAAAACAGGCTTCCTGCGAACTTTACGGATTGCTTAAACGCCCCGATGAAAAATATGTGACGGAACGCGCTTACGATAATCCGAAATTTGTCGAGGATATAGTGCGAGATATTGCGGTGGAACTCAACAAGGACGAACGTATTCGCCAGTACGTGCTCGAATCGGAAAATTTCGAATCGATCCACAACCATTCAGCCTACGCGATGATCGAGTACGATAAAGATAGCGAGGCGTCTGTTTAACTTAACCGATGGTTACCAGGGAAAGCAAGAATTAGTCGTTTCTTGTAGCCGCTCGGGGCGATTAGTAATTCTATTTAGCGGTTTTTGATCCCGCAAAACCGGCATACCGTATATTCTAAACATGAACTAAACTGACTGAAAAAATAGCTGATTTGTACTCTTCCGAAGTAAAATTGCATTAACCCTAACTGCAGAGACCAATTGAGCTACCAGCCCTGCAAAGCCTGGCTTGCGGGTTCATTGACAGGACGTACAATCAGTCCCGTCTGCGATATGGTCACACTAAATTTGGCACCGTCTCGCATCGGAACGAAGACGCTTTGTCCATAATAGGCATCCAGGAACGGTATCTTTGATTTCATTAAGTTTTTTAACTTCCAGATATTCATTCCCTTTTGTTCACCAATTAACTGGTATGCACTTGGTGGCGATGTGTTCGCCTGCTCTATATTGGCATAACGCCCACTGATGCGGTCAAGCTGATAATAGCTATCCAGACCAATCACATTGGCCCAGCCTTTCCATTTGATAATTCTGGCATCAAGTTGCCACTCGTCACCGTAAAGCGAATAGTATTCAGGTTCATCATTCTGCTTGACATTCTGTGGATAAATCAGCACCAGTTGATACTTTTGTGTTGCGAGTTTTCTAATTAATATATTGGCAATTTCGTTCTCATAAGTCAGTCTTTGATAGGTATTCAAATTTGAAAATATTAGCAAAATTGTTATCAGCAGGAGAAAAATCACCATTCCCTGGAGACCATACAAAGTACTTCCAAAAATTTTACCGCGCTTGATGCGGTTTAAGGTCAACGTAACAAAGACAACGAATAAAATACCGAGGATAATAGAAATATAGCCAAGCGGATTCATCGGTTAACTATTTAAATTCATCTAGTTTAGTTCTGACCAGGCTATATACTAATCCAGCCAAAACCGATTTCCTGGCTGGCCAGAATGGGCGACGGGATAGTATCGAGTTGATTCAATTGTTGCTCAACAATTTCCGCAGAATTATTGTTTTCTGAAATGTGGGCGGCAATTAGGCAAGTCAAACTCCTGGTATTAATTTGGCGGAGTAAATCAATCGACTGCTCATTCGACAAGTGACCCAGATCGCCCGACACTCTCTGTTTAATCAGGTATGGATAAGGGCCTGCGTCGAGCATTGCCTGATCGTAATTAAACTCCAGTAACAGGCCGTGAAGATTATCGTAAGCCTTGATGATGTGGTTGGTAATATGACCGGCATCGGTCAAAATTCCAAATTTTTTGCCACTATCGATATGGCGGAAAACATACTGAACCGGCTCACCAGCATCATGCGGAACAGTCACCGGCACAATCTCAAAACAGCCGATTAGGGTCGACTCCCCACCGCATACTTCGTTATAAGCGAAACTGTCTTCAAACACGGTACGCGCGGTACCGACAGTGCTCCATACCGGAATATTAAATTTTGCTGAAAGCCTGGCTACACCGCTACTGTGATCCGAATGCTCGTGTGTCAGCAAAATGGCATCGATCTGCTGTGGGTCGATTTCAAGCCTCGACAGGCGTAGTTCAAATTGCCGCAAGGAAAATCCACAATCCACCAGAATTGTCGTCTTATCGTGCTTAACAATGGTAGCGTTACCTTTGCTACCGCTGCCCAGAGACGCTATCTGCATATTTGGTCTCCGCGAAAAATGCGCTTTTCCCGCGATAGCCACGCCACCTCGCTCTTATTGCCATAGATGGCATGTATGCTGGTTTTGCAGGAACAAAAACCAGTCACAAAAAAATCACATTTCTCGAAGAGCTCATTTATCATTTAATATACTGATACAAAAAGGTCAAGAATTCTACGCCTTCCGGTGAACTGTCTATTTCACCCTCATCGGTCTCCATATCGATTCGCGTGATATCGTGTGACTCTTTCGAAAATATTAGGTTAATCCGTTTTTTAACAATTTCCATTTTAGACCCGAAAGAAAAAAATCCTGAAACATCTTTCTCTATTTCAATATTAGTTTCGATCAACACAACGCCCTTGCCCCAAATTCCAGTATCGATGTTGGCGGAGATTACCTCTATGTTTAAACGCTCGAGTTGATGCAAGGTGCGGTTCCAGGTTCGT
>CBDUSZ010000039.1:0-17022 GCA_965370015.1 uncultured bacterium
AAGTGGGCGCACGATCTTCCAGGGTTGAATCATCGCCAAAAGTCGGATAATACAAATCCGCATCCAGTCTTCTTAAAAGTGCCCGTGGATCTTTATCGAGAAAGTTGCTAAACAGTTCGTCAACTGGTCCTTCCTGGGTATCGGCACTACTGGTGAGTTGCCAGTCATCGCCGAAGCTGCCCTCCACATAATAAGCAAAACGACCACTCAGACTGGTGTCATTATTGAATTCGTTCTGATCCTGGGTGACCAACCTGGCCGGACCAGAGGTATCGTCGTATGACAGCGTAAGGTCAACGATACCGACATAAAACCAGTCGTCCCCGCTAAAACCCAGGTCACGTAAAAACAGCTCACCGTTACCTGCGTCATCCAGTACCGCCACTTCGATGGTGTGCATCCCTTCGGCGAACATTTCTTCCACGATAAATTCTCCCTGGTCATTCACTGGAACCTTTTTACCCGCTAGCCAGACGTTATGGTTTTGAGGAATATTTTTACCGTACGCGGTGACCGTGCCACCGTTTATTTTTATATGCTGGGTCGACAGATGATTTTCGCCGTAACCGGCCAGCAATTGACGATTTACCCAATCGTCCTCGTTGATGACTTCCCTGGTACTGTCTTCGGAGGTTTCATCCAGTTCATTCACCACCCATAGCGGTAACGCAGTGGTTTCATCGTAATCGCCCTTGTCATCAAAAACCCGCAAGACGTACACCAGCCTTCGAACGGCACCCTCTACTTCGGCGAATTCGGCTTTCCAGCTAGCTCGATTATCTTCACCAAGTGCTACGGTCGCCAGCGGTTCGGATCGCAGGGGTTGGTTAAAGTTGAACAACCTGACTTCCGCTCTGTTTATGAAATTGCCATAATTACTGTACATTTTAAAACGCACTGTATTTTCTTCCCTGTCTGTCTCCTCGATATCCTGATACCGAATGGTATTCGGCCATGCGGTAATATTTAAGCGCGGTTTACTTTGTAGTCGATTAAACTTGAACTGAATATCTGCTGCCTCGAGCGCGATATCGGTGCACCGTTGAATGTCCTGGCTATTACGGTAGGGATCCAACAATGGCTCACCATCGACGGTGATACGCATTAGATTCAATGCATAAGGATCATGTGGCAGAGATTCCCGCTCGATTCTTTCTATCAGCAGGTTTTCCTGCTCGTCGAGCACGGCCAGTTCGTCGTATAACACCCTGACTTCAACACGCGACCCTTCAA
The DNA here is from genome assembly GCA_965370015.1 of uncultured bacterium. Classification (GTDB taxonomy): domain Bacteria; phylum Pseudomonadota; class Gammaproteobacteria. The sequence goes on from CBDUSZ010000039.1 coordinate 1,234, forward strand.
GCTGGATAAACCCGGTACTGATAACATCGTCGGAGTGCACAAAACCCCGCCCATCGTGTTCGACCTGTTTGTCGGACAAACCCATTTCCCGCTGGACGATTTCCATCGCACGCCGGGCGCGTGAACGAGACAGGCCGAGATCATCGCCATATACAGTGGCGGTGCGACGATCCAGTCGCTCGTTATCGGTATAACCGACAAAGAGGATGCGTACATTGGCCTTGCTCTCGAGTCCCTTCATGATGCGCGATAAACGCTCGGTATAACCGGCCGGAATCACTGGCTTACCGGCTTTATAATGTATCGGCCTGATCGGACCGGATGGCACATCATAGGTACGCGTAATGGTTTCTGACCCTGCGGTCTCGGGGCAGGCCTGTGGTTCTTCGCTAGACTGCGAAAACGGGTCGTCATACCAGAACTCGACTTCTACACGCTGGTTAAGCGAACGCCCCAATTCCGAAATATTCGAAGCAACGGGAAACTTGAGCCCCTTGCCACTACTGCTCACCGCCGTATTGGGCAACGACAGTCGATCCTGGACTTCGAGCATGACGTAGCGGGCGCGGGCCTTTGACAGATTTTCCTGGTCGCCGTAAATGCGCTTTTCGGCTTTTTCCAGAGGCAGATCGTGAGTGTGTCCGATAAAACGAATTTCGACATTGCGCTTATCACTCAAGTTACTCAAAGTTTCTCGTATCTGGCGCAAAAATTCCCCGGGGATACCCGTCTGACCGGCCTCGATACGGTATGGATTTACCAGGTTCTTTAACCGTACGCGCCGCGCATTGCCATTTTTATAGGTTAGTTTACAGACAGTTTCGGTTCGACAAACTTTGACACGATTGAGTCCTTCAGCCTGAATGAGCACTTCCTTTTCGACCACTTTTTCCGCGATTTCGTCATACCAGACCTGCACACCTACGCGACGGTTTCTGCGCTTACCCGCTTCCGTATCGTTACTGGCAATCGGTTGCGAGGCACCGACACCATCGAAGGAAACTGCATCCGGCGGCAAGTTTAGTTCGCGCTGGAAGTATTCGGCGGTGGTCTGAGCGCGGTACCTGGAAAGACCAATATTGTCGATATATTGGACTCTAAGTGCCGGGCCTAACTTATCAGAGTCACTGTGGCCGACAAAATGTAAGCGCACGTTTTGACGATTTTTCATTTCATTCAGAATCGTCCTCAATCTTTCAATGTAACTTTCGGGGATATCGATCCTGCCCGACTGGAATCCAATTGCAGGTACAGCGTCCTTCAGTTTGATCGTATCGATCTCTTTTTTCAGTTCCTTTCTAATTTCAACCCGGTCTTCCTGTTCTGGCTTAAACAGGGTTTCGTCCTGTATCCACAGGGTGAACTCAAGATTAGGAGGATAGTGCTTTTCGGTTGCCTGCCCGATCGGATAATCTTCGATCTGCGTCGGCATCTGGCGGGTTTTCCCCTGAGGATCTTCCGAGAGGTCATACCAGCTTTCGGCGTAGCCAGCTTGTGGCATGCCGAGCATTAGCACAAACAGCGCCGATGCGGCCGCTTTAAGCAGGCCGTTATATGTTAAAGCGTGATTAAGTAGGCGGCTCAGGCTCATTCGAAGGTCAACCTGTCCGAGGGCCTTCCTTTACGCCAGAACACTTCCTTTTCTATGCTTAGTCGGTAGCAGCAGTTCAGTTCCTGCCAACGCCCGCTGATAAGATCGCTGATGCTACGCAAACGATCTTTTACCTCAGATTCCGTTTCGTTTTCAGCCAGGTACGAAAGCCGCAGAATCGATGGCGTCTTCTGTAATTCAACCAGTAGCATATCGATACGAGATACCCACTGTGGGCGTAAATCGGTTGCACCGGCTTCGAATACACCATTAGCCAGATCAAGCCTGACGACGCGGTGTATGGTCGCGCCGAAATTGAATTTCATCATTTTGCCGCGCGTGGCTCGTTGCACCCGAGGATTCTCGGTGGTAATTCGATAGCCACTCGGCAATGTCCTGTCATCGACTTTGATGATGAAATTAGAGCCGCGAATTTCATTCGCCACCAGGGCACAGGTAATGTGAAAACGCCCGCTGCCATCGGTGGTTACCCGCAATCCCCGGGCGGTAGCGACCTGCACACCGGCAAGGCCGTTTTCATTTTCATCCTGGTAGCCATTCAGGTTTTTGTCGTCGAATACTTTACCGATGACATCGGTGCAGTCGAAACTCGGGTCGGGAACGATCCTCACGGTCGCAGAGGCAATACCCGACGCGGCTTCGCCGGTGATCGAGTTAATCACCCTCGCGGTATTCACGTATTCACCTTCACCTACACCCGAGCCGGGCACCAGCAATAGTTTTATAACGCGTATCTGATTCGCATTTACATTAATATTGATCCAGGTCAACTCGCGCCCATTCACCAGGGGTTCCGTAGCCACCCCATCCAGACTCGAGGTGCCACTGACATACTTAAAACCGGCAGGGAAATTATCGATGATACTCAAGTCATACAGCGGCACTCCAAGGGAGTTATTAAGGGTAATCGTGTAAGGCACTAGCTGGCCACGGGTAACATTCACCAGCGCAGCCTGTTTGGACATCGATACCGCATCTGCCAGCTCTGGATCTACCGGAATATGGTTGTTATAAATCTGGTCGGTAGACGCTACGCTATTGAATAGAAACTTGAGATAGTAGTCGGTGCCCGCGGTCCTTGGGGGTATGGAACTATCAGGCTGTAATGCAGTGGTGCTGTTTTCACAATGTTGCGTGGTCGCTGGCACCCGGTCTGCCGCCGTGCCCGGACAGGCTGGTACATCCTGAGCAGCCCCGCTAACCGGATTAAACGGTGGGATAATGAGCGAGGTAGTACCCAGGTAACCGGTCGGCGGCAGCACCCGAATTTCGTATTCGTCACCTTCGGCACAGCGAGCCGGGTCGCTAAAATTAAGATCAAATTTATAATATCCCTCTGTGGTAGTTATCTGGTTCTGGTGGTTCGGATCGTCGAAACAGGCCGCTGGCACCACCTGGTTACTGCGGGTCTGGTTAATCATGCTCAGCTGCACACCGGCAACCGGAACCCGCAATATCGAATCGTAAACGATACCGTTAGGCTGCCTGGGTAAATTCAGGTTTTGCAGGCTTGCGCCGGAAGCGGCGAATATATCGGTGATACGCTGCGGCCCGTCGGTAAAAGCCGAATTGGCATTTCCGGTGGTGGCGCTGGTGGCGCTGGCACCGGGAGCTAGATACCTGAGCTCGTAAGCGGAACTTCCGAGCGCTGTATTTGGCGCCAGCCCGGTAAACTGAAAAGCACCACTGTTATCGCTCAGCGTGCTCGACAACAATGCATTATTCCGATATAGCTGGACAGTCCAGCCTGGCAGTAAGTTTTCGCCCGGATCAGCGCTACTATTAAAATCGATATCGTGCCATATCAAACCGTTCAAACTAGCCGAACCCGGCACTCCGCCGACATCGATATCTACCGATGCGGTCGCGGTGAATCCGGTGGCCCAACTGACCTCACCAATATTAGTCACGGTAGTTCCTTCTACCAGCGCCAGGTCGAGCTGAACACGAAAGCGAAGTTCTGCAACTTCACCCGGAAGCAGCGCGCCATAGGTAGCCGAATAATTCGCGCTCAACACCGGGTCGGCAAAACTAACCCCGGCACTGAGACCGTTTAGCCTGGCGGAATTAGCCACATAGCTCATTTGTCCAGCGACAGGCAAATCGAGGTTATCGGTAATGACGACGTTAGTCGCATCGATACCACCGATATTAGTGACGCGGATCAGGTACTCGAGCTGACTACCAGGTGTAGCGACACCATCCACCAAAAATACATCTTTGGTAATCGCCAGTTGCTGGACATTGCCGACGATAACTTCGGTTGGCTGATCACCGTTACTGTCGATGCCATCAAAATCGGAGGGCTCGGTCGGCAGCTCATTATTGCTGACGAATCCCTGGTTACTGATTACAGTGCCGGCTGCCGCCGCACCATCGACCAACACATCGAAGACCACCACGGCCGATTCACCCGGGGTTAATACACCGTTACCAGCAGTGGGTAAAAGTGGGGTCAGGTCAGACGAACTAATATCGATGCCAGCGATCAGGGGTGAAATACCACCATCAGGTTGCGCAACCGGCAAGGTATTGAGGAATACCGAATTGGTAACATAAGCGGTATTAACCGGGATGGCATCCGTTAGCACCACGCCGGTAGCCGGAATCGGGCCGATATTGGTGATGGTAATGGTGTAACGCAACTGCTCACCCTGGTCGACAACACCTATGGTGCCAATATCGTTCACTATGGCCACGGTTTTGAGCACATCAATCAGCGGCGAATTGCCGACCACATCCAGAGTAGGATCGTCAACTACAGCGGTATCCGGGTCATCAGACGGCTGCACTGGTATCGCACCGCTACCGACACCATCGCCGCTAACAAAGCCCTGATTGGAGATCACCGCGCCATCGAACAGCGTTGGGCTGATTACCACGTCAAAGGTAATAGTGGCGACATTGTTCGCAGCCGGATCGGTATCCGCGCGCATGAACCCGGGCGTGGTATTTTCCGGCGCATTGATCAGCATACCCGTCTCAAGGGCCGATTCACCGGCCGATGGATCGGCGACTGTCACGCCGTTCAGGGTGGTACTATTGACGAGGTAAGTCGTGTTCGCCGGAATCTGGTCGCTCAATATGGTGTTTAGCGAGTTTTCCGTTCCGATATTTTTGACTGTTAGCGTATATCTCAGGGTATCGCCTGCGAGCAACAGATTTGGATCGCCGCTAATATCGGTGGATGTTTTTAGCACCTGCAGGATTGGCGTGGAACTAATTAGAGTTTCAGTCGGGTCTTCATCGCCTATGACATTGGGGTCATCTACGCCATTCACATTGGGGTCGTCAGATGTGGCGATGACCACCCCGAAGGTGTCCAGGCTGACCTGGTTCAATACCACGGTGCCGTTGTCGATCACGGGTACTAATGTAACTTCGAATACGATATCCAGCGTGTCATTGGCGCCACCCTGGGGACCGAGGCTCAAATTGCGGATATCGATCAAGCCGGTACCCTGAGTACCGCCATTGGCGTCGCTGTTGTTAATCGCACCAACCGGCAGCGCCGAGAGGATATTCAGGCTGCCGGGCTGGAATAATGCGGGGGGATTCAGCGCATCCAGTTCATCGATTAGCGAATAATCGGGAACGTTGCTAGTGCTTATATTTTCCAGGTGGATGGTGTATTGCAGCGTATCTCCCGGTTGTGCATTGGCACCCGGATCCTGGCCGGTGGTTGCATTAATAACGCTCTTGTAAAATAGCAATACAGGCGATTCGGTTATCAACGTATGTGCGTCCTGTTCATCGTCGATAAGCACAGTGCCGTTGCTCAAAACACCACTATAAGTGCGTATCTCACCGGTCGCCCCACCACCAGCGGTATCGTCACTGAACCATTGCGTGGCGGCGGCGATATTGGTCAGGCTGGTGCCGCCGATACTGTCGTTGTCGATAAATGCTTCATAGGTGATGATCAACCTTTGTGTGGGCGCGATCGATGCATCGACCGATTGCATGACGATGCTCAGGCGACAATCGGGCTCACCGTTGAAACTGGCGATAAAGTCACTGCCCGCGACCAGGACACCAGACACATCGGTGCTGCCATCGGCCTCGAAAACCTGCACATTGAGAATGATCGGCGCGGCGTCACACATACCGCCAGGTGATGGATTGGGCAATACATCTTCGATGGTGACATCCCAGGCCGTGGCCGTGGACGTGTTTTGAACATCGATGGTAAAAGTTCCAGGCAGCCCTATCTGCATGGTCGCCGGACCGGTTTTCTGCAGTGCTAGCGTATCCGCTTCGACAATCGTCATATCTCCGCTAGTACCCGGCAGTCCAGGATTCTGCGTAACGGAGTAGGTATAATCGGCAGTATTGTTGAACACCAGGCCAGCGACGTTAGTAGCGCTATCATTCAATACGACGGTAACCTCTATCACCGCCTGATCGCCTGCCGGAATGTCGATACCGATACTGCTGTCTTCAATCACCAGGCTGGTTGAATCACCGGTATTCACCGGTGTCCATGGCTCAGCCCCGGCGATTTTGGTGACACTGACAAAGCTCAGGTCGGCCGCCGAAGCGGACAAATCGTCGAGGATACGCACATCTTCCAGCGCCGTTGCCTGCGGTGTCGCCGGCACGGTAATCAGGTAGCTGAACTGTTCGCCGATATACGCCGTGGCCTGCGTGGTCGCTTTTAGTAACGCCACCGGACCGGCGGTTGTCAAGGTTGTCGTGGCCGTATTACTCGGTCCATAGATCTCGCGGATACCGCTAACAGGGCCCAGTGTCGGCACGGCGTCGTCATCGAACGAATAGTACAGAATCGCGCTCGCCGCATTGATCAGGGTTTCTCCCGGTCCCAGGTTATCGTCCGCCTGTACCCGATATACCAGCCTCAGAGTGTCGCCGGGTGGGATTGTGTAGGTATCCGCAACACCGCTATCCAGGTCCCAGGTAACCAATCCACTTATATTGTCGTAAACAGGTATCGCGTTGGTCAGCGGCCCCGACAGGAGTAACTCGGTACTGATCATGGTCACGGTCGCCGCGCCATTGCGTAGGCCCACCGGCACTATATCCTGTAGCACCAGGTCATAAGCCGGCGCTGCGCCGCTGTTGACCACATCCACCGTATAGTCGATCAGCTCAGCGGCATCGATGACAGTGTCGCCGCCGGCGGGAGCAGCGCTCTTGCCGACTGTCAACAGCGGCTGCCCGACGTTGATTAGCGTATTCACATCCGAGGCGGTGACCGTCCCGGTGGCGGTGTCATAGCTCATGCTAATGGTGTTGTTGAGCGGGAAACTGGTCAGTGCGTGGGCAAACACGTTATTCATCACCCGGGCGCGGTAAACGATGACAAAGTCGTTAGGCAAATCATCCACGGGTAAATTGGTGACCGTGCCGATGTCCCAGGTAACCGTGGTAGCGCCTATTGCCGGGTCGCCTGCTTCGACCACATCTATTGCATCGATATCACCATGGATAAACGGCGCGACCGCGCTATAGGGTGCCGGGCCGGTATCGCCATTGATGCTAACGATGCCCTCAAAATCGAGTCCCTGCGGCAGAGTGTCGACCAGTTGCAGGTTGCCCAGGGTGCCTTCCGGCATCGGTATCGTCAGCGTATATTCGACGATATCGCCGATGCGTACATCGTCATCGGCGGGACCGAAGCTGTCATTGCTGCGCGTTTTGTCGATTGTTGTGTTAATGCCCGGCAGATTAAGCGCCACCGTCACTGGCGCGGTGATGTAATCATTCAGCCCGCCGCTGCCATCGGAGCCATCGCGCTCGAAACCGCTGGCGCCGTCGATGCCGGTCCACTCGGCAATGACGCTGTTATTCAGCGTTTGACCGGCCAGCAGGCTGTCATCGACGAGTACATCATATTCGATGGTGACCAGAGTACCCTCGGCAATATCAATGTCCGCATTACCATTAGCCGGACTCCATACCAGGGTTTGTGCGACGCTGATGCCATCACCGCTAATCACCGGCACGCCGATAGTATTGCCAGCCCCGGTTACGGTCGGGTTGCCGACATAGATCAGACCCAGATCCAGGCTATCGGTGAGTGTGACATCGAATACATCGGAAGAGTCGATACCGGCGCTAGTCGTTAACTGCACGGTATAGCGCACGATCTCACTGGCTGTCGGCGTGAGATTATCCGCGGTCTTGCTGAGCGCACTGATATTCGGTTCGACAATATTGACCGTTACTATATTGCTACTGGTTAAGCTCGGTTGTGCCGCCCCACCCGATGTAAGGGCATAGGTGTAGGAGACCGTGTTATCGATATCCACGCCCTGTTGCGCGCTCAGCACATTGCGGAGCCGCGTGCGCAATTCTATGCTTGCCTGTTGCCCGGCCGGGATTGCTGCGATAGCAATATTCATCTGGCTGGCGCTACTGGTATCCACCGCGCCGGTGACGCCGCTGACGGTAACACTAACGATTTGGAGATTCGCATCGAGCGTATCGGTGATATTGACATCGAATAAGGTACTGGCACTCACCGTGCCAGGCACACTGATCTGATTGACAATCTCTTCACCGATGGTGGCTTCGGCTGGTGTGATCAGAGCTTTGTTCGGCGGCGCCGAGGTGAACAACGTGGAACTGGCGGTATTGCTGGGGCCATATATTTCGCGATCAGCAGAAGCCGCTCCCGCGGGTATCGCTTCATCATCGAATGAATAGTAAAACGTGGCGGTCGCCGCGTTGGTCAGGATCAAACCCTGGGCGATACCGGCATCGGCACTGACGGTGTAGGCGACACGTAGAGTTTCGCCCACCGGAATAGTATAGGCATCAGCAACGCCAGTATCGAAATCCCAGCTGGCAAGACCGCTAGCGGCATTATAAGTCGGTGTGAAAATTGTTAGCGTGGCAACCAGCGCATCGGTCGATGTCGTGTGTCGGGTGATGCTGGTGGTAGTCACAGCTGCAGCGCGCAGACCGACGGGAATAATATCCTCAAGCACGGCATCGTATACCGGGGCTGTACCGGTGTTGACCAGATCAACGCTGTAAGTGACGACTTCCCCGGCATCAATGAAGGCATCACCATTGGCGGGGGTGGCCGATTTGCTGACCGTCACATTCGGCTGTAGCACGTCGATGACAGTATCGGTATCGCTAGCGGTGACGGTGCTGGTCGCGGTGTCGTAAGTCATGGTCACGCTGTTACCTAGCTGCGTAGTGTCGACCTGCGTCAGCACATCGTCGTTGAGTACCTGCGCCTGGTAGACGATAACGAAGTTGTCGCTAAGGCCATCGTTAAACGGATTGGACAAGTTACCCAGGCTCCAGGTTACCGTGCTCGGACCGGTTGCCGGATCTCCGGTCTCTGCCGGGGCGGCGATATCGGCATGTACGAATGGCGCAACTGCGGGGTACGGCGCCGGTCCAGTGTTAGCGTTGATGCTGACGACGCCGATGAAATCCAGACCCTGCTGCAGGGTATCGACCAGTTGCAGGTTACCCAGTGTGCCTTCGGGCATCGGAATCGTTAGCGTGTACTCCAGGATATCGCCGATACGGACGTTATCGTCAGCGCTATTGAAGGTGTCGGCACTGCGGATCTTGCCGATGGTGGTGACGATATCGGGGGTGCTCAGGGTCTCAACTACCGGGGCGGTGGCGTAATCGTTTAGCACGCCACCCGCGCCATCGATCCCGGTGCGCTCGAAGGTATTCAGGCCGTCGATTCCGGTCCACTGCGCGATGACGCTATTATTCAGTACCTGATTTGCCAGTACATTATTCAGCACCAGTACATCGTAGGCGATGGTAACTGTCTCGCCAGCATCGATATCGATATCCGCTTCAACCGTACTCCATACCAGTAACTGCGGCAGCGTAAGGCCATCACCGCTGACATCTGGATCAATTATGGTATTACCGTCGCCAACACCGTTGCCCCCAGCGCCACCCGTTGTGACCGTCGAATTGCCTGCATAGACAAGACCGAGATCTAGCGTATCACTGAGCGTAATATCGAAGACATCGGAAAAATTGGCGCCGCTGGCGGCGGTCAGAGTCACACTATATCGAACCGTACTACCGGCGGTAGGCGCCGTATTGTCCGCCACCTTGGTGATCGTGATGATTTCGGGCTCGGTGATTACCGTACTGACAGTAGTCGTGTCGCCACTACCCGGAGTCTGCGAGGCAGGTAAGTTATTGGTACGGTTGAAGGTATAGGTCGCGGTGTTATTAAAAGTATCACCGATCTGATTGTTTGCCGTGTTCGATACCCGTACGGTAATATCGATCACGGCCTGTCCACCGGTGGGAATATCGATACCCGCACCCGTATCTTCAATCACCAGGTTATTACTGGAACCGGTATTGGTCAGCGTCCAGCTACCGCCGGATGCAACAACCGCGCTGACGAATTCAAGGTCGACACCCGAAATGGTCAGGTCATCCAGTATGCGCACATCGTATAGCGGAGTAGCCACCGGCACTTCGGGCACGGTGATTTGGTAGGTAATTTCGTCGCCTATGGTCGCGCTTGCCGTACCACCAGTTTTCAGTAACGGGCCGGGCTGCTGGATGGTGATGACAGTCGGATCGGGGTTAGGTGGGTTGGTCTGCGGATCGTCAACGCCATTAACATTGGGGTCATCACTCAAAGTTGTAGGCGATATTGTGCCGATAGCTGTCATCTCGGCCTGGTTGGATACTGTGGTGCCGTTGGTTAACCCTGAAGCGAGGTTAATATCGTACTCAATCAATAATTCATTGAGGAGAGAGAGGCTGCCGCCATCGATGGTTAAGGTGTCGGTAACCAGATTGTAACTCTCGGAAACTGCATTCGAGGAGAAAATCGAAAACGAAGCGGTGTCAAAATTAACGGCGATCAGGTCATCGTCGACAATGACGATATTGTTGATAGTCTGGTCGACATTAAATACCCGCAGTTGGTAACGAAGGGTATCGCCTGCGGCGGCAGTGTTCGCCGGGTTCGCACCGGTGGTGAGGTTCTGCACTGATTTGGTAAAGAAGTAACCGGACAGGCCGGCGGTGATGGTATAGCTCGACTCATGGTCGGTAGGGTCGCCGGGCGTACCGTCAGTTAAGGTTCGATTAAAGACATTAGGCGTGGAAGTGCCGCCTGAATCTGCACTGTACCACTGTGTTGCACCAGCGACATTGGTCAGTAACGCGCCGTCCTGATCCATCGGTGGGGAACTGTCGAGTTCAGACTGATAGGTAATAATGAGATGATAGCCCGGCGCGAGTACAGCAGTGTTAGGACCGGAACTGTCAAACTGAAGTGTCAGTTCACAGGGCAGTGGCGCCGCATTGTCAAAGGTAATCGAATAATCCGCACCGGGTAGCGTTCCGGCAGTCAGTACCGGCGTGACGGCAGTCACGCCATCGGCCTCGAATATCTGGGCAGTGATCGTCGCACCTGGATCAAATTGACACATGCCGGCGTCCAGGGGCGGCGCCGGATTGTCAGCCACGCCTGGAATCTCATCAACGATGGTGATATCCCAGGCATCGGTATTACCCGTATTCTGCGTATCGATGATAAATGTTCCCAGCACACCGATATTTAATGCGGTATCAGGACTTGATTTGGTTACTGTCAGATCTGGCGCGCCAATCGTTAGTAGTTCGGAAACACCGCTTTCACCCGGCAGGGGATCAAAGAAAGTCGGTTCGAGATCGCCGTCGCCATTCTCATCATCCGGATCAAGTAAAATCATCCTGCCAAATGTCCAACTGGCGGTGTTGAAAAACTGCGTACCAATAATATTGGTGTCATCTACGGAAAGCGTAACTTTGATCTCTAACTGATCGCCCGCCACCACCTGCACTGTATTCGGATCGTTTGGCAAGATTTCAAAGTCAAGCACTCCGCCGCTGTTGATAAAGTTATGTGTTACCGGACCGCTCTGGGAACTACCGGCCGCCCATTCGACCGTCGGCGTTCCCACCAGGGTCAGGTCGGCGCCGATAGCGTTTAGATCATCGGTAATTTTGATGCTATGTAAATCGTTGGCGGAGCCAGCATTATTGATAACGGTACCCGTTGCCGGGTCGAACAAAACCGGTATCGTCAGTGTGTAAGTAAAGACTTCGCCAATACCAACCGTGGTTTTGCCGGTGGGAACCTGCTTGCTGATTGATTCCACCGGTATGAACAGGTCCTGACAGAAACTGTTGAAATCATTAGGGTTACCGTTCACGAACCAAATGCGGTGGTCGATATTGGCGCAGGCCATGTTGCCAGTAAAAACCACATTATCGAATGTGATCAGGTAGATCGTTGGATCATTGGTCTGAAAATTGAGGGTAACAGTTAACGGGTTGCTGGCCGGCCAATTGGAAAAAGTACAGTCGCCGTCGATGGTGATCTGGGTAACATTGTTATCGAGGATGAACTGGGCCGTGGCGGGATCGTCGCCATCGATAATGCCAAAGTCGTTAATGCCATCGCCATCCTCATCGATGCCAAAGGGACTCGGCGCCTGCACACAAAACTCTCCGGCGAGGGCCGGTGATGCCGCTCCCAGCAACATCACAACAAGCAGCAGTACGAATCGAAACCTTAAACCGCCTGTGATGCCCGAGCCAGCGTGTTGACGCGGGGCGTCGCAAGCGGCGCATAGCGAAAAGGAGTTTCTCACTGTCGATTCACTCATACGGCTATGATCCGCGACGAGTTCCCCTGAAAACAACGATAGTGCCTCCCTGGCTGAATGGACCAACCTACTTTGAATTACTGACAATAATTTCTTCACAAAAGCATTACATCTGGTTACCGGATTTTCATGCCGGCAAGCAAAGCGAAACGGGCCGGGGTGACGAATCATGTTTAATAATCGATGATACCCACCTACAGACCAGCCAGGCCGCCGACTCCCGGACCATAGCGTTGACCTGAGCCAGGCAAGGCGCGGTCCAACGGCTGTTTAACTGGATTACACTGGCCTGAAACAATCTAAATTTTTACCCTGACTACGCATGACAGTTAACTTGTCGCTTACTATCATCGATATTCTCCAGTGAACACTCATGTAGTCGGATCCAGTAAAACAGTCTGTTGTTTTTCCTGCTTTTTCCCTAACAACCGTCATAGGCGAAAAGGCCGGCATAGGTCTGTTCGCCTTGCGTTTAAACATAGTGGTGAGTATAGACTATGGAAATAGACTGAAAATTAAAAAAATTTACATTTTTCCTACAATTTTCAATACTTTAGCTGTTGAAATGAAATTTTTTCTTAAATTAGTTAGTAATACGCGAATCAAACATTGATTCTTCTCGATTTGATTGATTTTTACCGGCATCGGCCTTCCCCACGAGAGGCGCCAACAATCTCGATAAACCTGTGCAGGCGCCTGTATTCATGGCGCTTGTTCTTACGTGAACTCTAGCTCGCATATTGCATGAAGGGATCGGAATTTAGGGAAAAGCTGGCAAAACAGTTTGGGGGATCATCCAAACTGTGAAACCAGCTTTTCACTAAAACCGATCAGGTACAATCTGTATTTATCCAATTTCGCCAATTCGCTCTGTAATTCACTGATTTTAAGGATCAAATAACCCAAACCGTACCGCCTTCGTGCAATATGCGGGTTAGATTAGTTTGCAGGCAGAAAATCGACAGGGAAAAGAATGGTTATAGTTGGTACTCCTTCTTTTGCGCCAAAATTAAATTTCTTCACCCTTGCGACGATGTTCTTATCCATAGATGGCGACTCCATGTCGCTGGAGTCCACGCTACAGGCGGATACTTTTCCACTGGGTTCTATGGTTAAACGCAGCACCATTTTACCCTGCAAGACTGGGTTCTTACGTAATTCTCGATTATAAATCCGGTACAATGCCCCCTTGTATTTATCAAATACAATCTGAATTTCTTCATCTGTTCGTGAAGGACCCGGTCCCTCGCTCAACGGACGGTCTTCGGTTGCATATTCAGTACCAATTGAGCTTTCAACACGAGCGAATCCGACGCCTTCAATCGTATTGCCCGCGCCGCCAACATTCCTGCTCAGCGCAGCAGTATTTATACCGCCTGTGCCCGAGGCAGCCTGCATGGTAATAATGGATCTTGTACTCTGTTTCGCAGTGCGGCCCAAATTGGTAAGACGCGCTTTCGTCCCCAGCTTATCGTCGACATCGCTATCAAGGTCCAACAAACTGGCGAAGTCACTCTTAAAGGCCAGCACACCCACACTTTCAACCTTTTTTCGAGCGACCTTGATTTCCTTTTTCTTTGGCTCGGGTTTCTTCTCAATTTCTTCCTTCTTCTCTTTTTTGACCTCTTCCTTCTTGGGAAGCTCTTCCGGCGGCTCTTCCTCTTTAGGCGGAGGTGGTGGTGGAGGTGGCGGCTTTTTCTCGAGTAATAGTTTTGCCAGACGTTCCGGCACTTCTATCTTCTCTCGGACTTCAACTACCGGCTGCTCCCATAATGGGATCAGGTAACCCAGCAAAAAAGCGATTATTAAAATAACCAGTAATATTTTACGAAACCGATTTTCATCCTCTCCATGAATAGTCCATGGCATGACCATGGTCCTGTAGGGAAGCGGTTCAATTTCTCGATCTATGACAAATTCATCACGAGCCTCTTCTTCTGCCGCAATCAGGGACTCGGTTACTCCAATGTACTCATTAATTTTATCCCTGGTAGACTGGGTTTTATTCCAGACTTTTACACGTTCCTGCTGTAACCCTTCAAGTTGGCCCTGAAAGCTTGTAACCAGTTTGTGAAGGCGCGCCAGATGACTATGAGTATCCTGCTCATCGACGGACTCGCCCCAGAAAAGCTTTGCGCCGCCTAGTGCTGTCAGGTGTTCCAGGTTTGAACTAATGTTATGCAGTGCCTCGTAACGTACTTTTTCCTTTAGCAAGCTCTTCAGCTGAACATCAATCTCTCGCTGCTTTTGTTCAAGCGCAGCAAGTTTGCTCCTGGACGTTTTCAGCTTAGCCCTGACTTTTTCCTTTTTTTTGCTAATTTTGCTCACGAAATACTACGAACCTTGCGAGGCCTTCTGAATTACAGCCAGGGAAATCTTGCTGTAACCCGCGCTGGTACAGCTGGACATAATTTTTTTAAGCAGGCTGAAAGGTATCTTCCTGTCCGCCAATACGTTTACTTCCGGCGCCTCGGTTGCTTTTATGCCGATTAGCCTGCTTCTTTGCAGTAACAGTTCTTTTTTTATACCCTCCACTACGATGGCCTTGCTTCGAATTACCTCGCGTGTATCAGCGACCACGATACCTTGAACCAGAATATATTCTTGCGTAACCAACACTACCACGGTTTCTTTTGGTTTGGTTTCGACAACAGAAGCAGGCAGGGTTATTACCCTGGGTGCTTCCAGTGCTTCATTACCTGCCGAATTTGCCAGCAGAAAAAATACCAGGATTGTGAATACATCCATCAACGAGGTCAGATTCATACTGGGGGGTTTTTTTCTACTTCGCGCCATGCGCTTGACCCGGCGACTATCCTTTTTCATGGCGCATCACCTATAGATATATCAGGGAACAATTCAATTATCTGAATGTTGGGCTCACCCCTTTCTATAGAATCATTCGCTGTACTAATTACGGTATTTTCCTCAACGATTTCAGCGTTTCTTACCGCGTCCATCACGCGAACCAGATGCCTGTATTCAATGTCAGGCTCAATTAAAATTGTGGAATCGGTTTTATCAGGAAAGTTTGCCTTGATTTTTAACAGGTAATTAGTCAGTTTCACCAGGTCATATAATTTTTTATCCTCGATTGCCGCCTCAGGATCAGGATTGTCGATTTTGGGGAAACGTATTATTACCCTACGCCCATCGCTAATTTCCATCACATCCGTGCGAATCACAACTTCAACGCTGATTTTTGCAGGTGTCGCGGCAGCGCCACCTGCACTGCCAGGCATATTGAGTTCCATGATGGTAATGCGGGAAAACACTGCCGATATCAACAGGAAAGGCACCAGTATCACCATTAAGTTCAGAAATGCCGTGATATCGAGTTCAGGGGCTTCCCTGGATCTACCATGTTTCCTTCTAGTCATGATTTTTATCTACTGCTTTCTGTTCGCTTAATCGGGTTTTTCAGCTTTATCTATATCTACACCTGCAGAAAAATCTCCGGAGAGAGCTACTTCAGATATGTCTTCTGGAGACAAATTGGTTATTGTAATTTCAGGCGGGCCCTTATAGGCATCGCGCTTACGTTGG
>CBDUSZ010000040.1:0-16991 GCA_965370015.1 uncultured bacterium
TTAAAGCTGGCATAGATGTCGAAGTGAAAACCGCGGATATGTCGCAATGGTTCTCGGCGCGTTTTTACGCAGAAACCGTCGCCTGGGCAAAAGTGCTAATCGAAAAGGGTACACGGCGTATCGTTGGCGCCCATCTGGTCGGCCACCACGGTGAAGAACTGATTCACCTGTTCGCACTGGCAATGCGCCACAATATCAGCGCCGATGACCTGGGTGGCGAGATATTTGCCTTCCCAACGTTTGCTGCGGATATATCGAGTCTGGTTTAGATGGACTGAAAAGGGGCCTGGTTTGAAAGTGGGTTAACTTAAAACCCATCAATCCTGCGAAGGCAGGAATGATGGGTATCAGTTTTCGAGTTAAAAAAACAATAGTTTAACCGCACTCGCCAGGGGTACGATTACCAGCAGCGCCTTTATAAAACCGTGGCCGGATTTTATCAGTAGATGGGAACCGATATAGGATCCGAGCATATTCCCCACTGCCATACAGACTGCAAGCAACCACCAGACGTGGCCGTAAATCATCAAGATTAATAGCGATGAGGAATGGATTGCCATCATCACGATCCTGCTATTAGCTACTGCCAGACGTAGGTCATAGCCGCGTAAGGCCGAAAATGCTAATGCCAGACCGGGTCCGGTACCTAATCCAAAAAAACCACCGTAAAGGCCGGAACTGGTGCCGATGATTGCGTTAAATTTGTTTTGTGACATTTTCGCTTTATCCGCACTGTTAGATGCTTTTGGCACAAAGGCAAAATACAGGCCGATGAAGATGAGCACATAAGGAATGATTATTTCTAGAAGACCTGCGGCTGAAAACCACTGCAGGAGTCCAACACCGACGCATGAGAAAATCAGCGTATATATCAACAGTGATCGAATAGCGTGAAAATCAATTAAGCCTTTACGCAGGTACTGGTAAGTCACGGTGGCGCTGCCAAGCGTGTTCTGGAACTTGTTGACGGCGATGGCATTGATCGGTGGAATCCCCAGGACCAGCATCAGCGGCACTATGATCATGCCCGCCCCGCCTGATATGGCATTGAAAAAGCCACCTAGTATCGAACATACGGTCAGCGTGAATATGACTACTAGTGGTAAATCCATACTGGGTAACTATCTGCTTGAGTGGCTTGCTAAAAAATCCTGTTTTTGCAGTCGCGTCAATTTCTTGATCTCGGCCTCACGTTTGCTCGCAGTGCTGCGTGTATGTCCGTCTTCCTGATAAACAATTTTGAGTGGCGTCCTGCCATTGAAGAATTTCGCCCCGAGTGGCCCTTCGCCATGTTCTGCAAAGCGGCGTTCGACATCGGTGGTAATACCGGTGTAGTAGGAGTTATCATCGGACTCGATGATGTAGACCGACCAATGCATTAATTTCCAGCCTCAGCAAGGCGTTCGGTATACGCCGACCGCATCGTTCCGACGCCGATCATGGCAATTTTCAATGTGTTCCCATCAGGCTTTGAGGTGATCGCAGAAAAACCCATGATACAGAAATTCATAATCTTCAGGATAATTTTTCATCCGTGTTTCGGACAAATGAATTAGGTTGCCTGGCACGGGCCGCTTTTCACAGGTACGAATGCCTACATCAGAGTTTCCACACTTTCGATATAACTTAAATTCTGCGTTATAGTGTAGAGTCTGGGCAATAGCTTTACTGAAATTTCAAAATAATATAAGCGTTTACCCACTGCCTGGAATGAATGAAATCAGTAGCCCAGAGGGGAGATAAACCATGAGTAATCGATACAGCAGTATTTTGCACACAGTCGGCAATACGCCGGTTGTTCGGGTCAATAATTTGGGACCCGAAAATGTCAATATCTACGTCAAAGTAGAGTCATTTAACCCGATGGGCTCGGTGAAGGACCGGCTCGCGCTCGGAGTTATCGAGGATGGCGAGGCTCGCGGAGAGCTTAAGCCTGGGCAAACCGTTATCGAGGGCACCAGTGGTAATACGGGCATAGGCCTGGCCATGGTGTGTGCGCAAAAAGGTTATCCGCTGGTGGTCGTGATGGCGGAAAATTTTAGCCTCGAACGCCGGCGAATGATGCGCTTTCTGGGCGCCAGGGTAGTTTTGACGCCAGCCTCGGAGATGGGTTCTGGTATGGTGAAGAAGGTGGAAGAACTGTCGGCTAAACACGGTTGGTGGATGGCACGTCAGTTTGAAAATCCGGCCAATGCCGATATACATGCCAGCACGACAGCGGTAGAAATTCTCCAGGATTTCGACGATGTAACGCTCGATTACTGGGTTAGTGGCTTCGGAACCGGTGGCACCATCAATGGCGTATCACGAGTGCTTAAGGAAAAAAGCCCAAAAACGAAAGTATTTGTTTGTGAACCCGATAACTCACAAACGCTGGGAAGTGATATTCCACAGCCGCGCAATGCCGACGGCTCGCATAGCCAGAGTCATCCAAACTTCAGGCCACATTTGATGCAGGGCTGGTCGCCAGATTTCATTCCAAAACTGGCGGAACAGGTGACCGACGCCGGTAATATAGATGGGTTTTTACCAATCGATGGCAATTTCGCTATCCAGTGTTCAAAAGACCTCGCACAAAAGGAAGGCATATTTGTCGGCACCAGCTCTGGAGCTACCTTTGCTGGTGCCTTACAGATTGCAGAAACTGCCCCTGCCGGAACCAATATCCTGTGCATGTTGCCCGATACCGGTGAACGCTATCTGTCCACGCCGCTGTTTGATGAAATCGCCACCGAGATGAACGATGAAGAAATGGCGATATCCCGTTCTACACCGGCGTGCCGTTTCGACGTAACCGAACCCGAGGCCGATGCAGCCGATCAGGACGTGGCCGAAGTCGCTGAAGAAGTCGAGTTAGACGAGGCAGCTGTAGCAGAGGTAGATGCTGTGCTGAGTGCCAATTCTGATCAGGTGGTGATGTTTGCACTGGAGTGGTGCGAATTTTGCTGGTCCGTACGCAAGATGATGAGCGCCTGCGATATACCCTATATCACGGTCGATCTCGATTCGGTTGCTTACCAGAAAAATGATCGAGGTGGAAAAATTCTTGAAGTCCTCAAACAAAGAAATGACTGGGCGACCATTCCGCAAATATATGTCGGTGACAAATTTGTCGGCGGTGCAACTGACTTGTTTGATGTTGGCAAGGCAGGTGAGCTGGAAGAATTATTGAAAGCCCGCAAAATACCGTATAACGATTCGATCAAGCGCGATCCTTACAGCTTTTTACCGGACTGGCTGCACCCGAGATAATGAATATTTAATCGAGTATTTTATGTTGAATATGCAGTTCGACCAGGCGGTGGTGATCAATACCAACGAGCAGGAATGGGAGGCCAGTCCAATGCCGGGCGTCTGGCGTAAACCGCTAGCGCGTGAAGCGGCCGAACACGGTCATACCACCAGTCTGGTTCGCTACGATCCAGACTCGTCATTTTCGCCGCACGAACATCCGCTGGGCGAAGAGATACTGGTGCTGGAGGGGGTATTTTCCGATCAACATGGTGACTATCCGGCCGGCACCTATTTGCGTAACCCACCGGGGTCGAAGCACGCACCCCATAGCGACGCAGGGTGCGTATTATTGGTCAAGCTCGATCAGTTCGAGGCCGGGGATTCCGCAGCAGTGTGTATTGGCACCGCTAAAACTGCCTGGCTTAAAGGCGAAGGCAATTATCAGATAATTCCATTACATGACTTTGCGCATGAGAGTGTGACATTGATGAGAATTCCGCAAAATACCAGGTTCCGACCACACCAGCATTTTGGCGGCGAGGAAGTTTATGTGCTCTCGGGCGCTATAATGGACGAATATGGTTGCTATCCGGCCGGTACCTGGATGCGCAACCCACACAACAGTGAGCATTGCCCCTACGTAGAGGTCGAAACAGTGATATGGATTAAGACCGGACATTTGCTGCCTTAATTGTCACATTGACAGTGTACTATTGTGCAACAGGAAACTTTCTACCCTGTTTCACTGTCCTAAAAGATCGCGTATTAGCGCTGGAAGATTTAGAATGTCGCCAGCGATTATCCACATTAAAACCTAATCGAAATTCGAGGAAATTTCTTTGTTACGAGAAGATATTTTAAGATTAAAACAATACCTTACTGAGAAAATAATCGGCCAGGAAGAACTCGTGGATCGATTATTAATAGCGATTTTGGCCGATGGTCATTTGCTCGTCGAAGGTGCGCCCGGTCTCGCCAAGACGCGTGCCATCAAGGCGATCGGTGAGGGCATAGAAGGCGATTTCCATCGTATCCAGTTTACCCCCGATCTGTTGCCAGCCGATTTAACCGGTACCGATATTTACCGGCCCCAGGACGGAAGCTTCAAGTTTCAGCGCGGGCCGTTGTTTCATAATTTAATCCTTGCCGACGAAATCAATCGTGCCCCGGCCAAGGTGCAGTCGGCGCTGCTCGAAGCGATGGCCGAACGTCAGATAACGGTTGGTTCAGAGACCTATATGTTGCCCGAAATTTTTCTCGTCATGGCGACGCAAAATCCGATCGAACAGGAAGGTACCTACCCCTTGCCAGAGGCGCAGCTAGATCGTTTTTTAATGTATGTTACGATCGACTATCCCAATGCTGAGGACGAGCGCGCGATACTGCAATTGACGCGTGAAGAAGCGCGTAGTATTCCGGGTGAATCGACGGGCATGGTGAATCCAATCAGTCAAAAATCGTTGTTAGACGCGCGTCGGGCAGTACTCGATACGCATTTGGCGGATAATCTCGAGTCGTATCTGCTCGAAATTGTCCTCGCCACGCGCGCAGCCGCCCGCTATGGCGATGATATTTCGGGCTGGATTCAGTATGGAGCTAGCCCACGTGCGACCATGGCACTTGATCGTTGCGCGCGTGCTTATGCGTGGCTCCATGATCGCAATTTTGTTACTCCCGAAGATATCCAGACAATCGCTCCCGATGTACTAAGACACCGTATAATCCTCAGTTTCGAGGCCGAAGCCGAAGGTGTGACACCGGATCGGTGTATCGAGGAGTTAATCAAAAGAATTGCTGTTCCCTAGGAGGTGCCTCTAAAAATGCACTTTTTCTGCGATGACCGCATCAGTTCATTGCCACCACGAAAAAATCACTATTTTTTGAAACACCTCAAGTTAGTTGAATAAATCTGGCAATCTTCAAATATGACGAATAATCCCGAATCAGGTGACGATATTGTCAGGGTCAGGCAGTCCACATTAATCGGATTGCAACGCGACGCGATGCGCATTCCATTAATCGCAAGTCGGGTGAAAGCGCAAATTTCGGGAGGGCATTTATCTGCATTTCGTGGTCGCGGTATGGAGTATTACGAATCCAGGCCCTACCAGTCAGGGGATGATATTCGCTCGATCGACTGGCGCGTAACTGCGCGAAGTGGCCGCACCCACACTAAAATGTATCGAGAAGAACGTGAGCGACCGGTACTACTGTGCGTAGATTTCTGCAGAACCATGTTCTTCGGTACCCGAACCTGTTTTAAATCTGTACTGGCATCTAAGCTTGCGGCTTTGCTGGCCTGGAGTAGTGTGCATTATGGAGACCGGGTGGGTGGGCTGCTTTTTTCAGAGACGCATCACCTCGAATTTCGGCCTAGACGGGGAAAAGCCGCAGCCCTGCACCTGATCCAGCAACTCGCGTCCCATCCCGCATGGAGTCAGCAACAGGAAACCTCTAGTGGGCAGAGTGCTGGCTCTGCGGCTTTGAATCGATTACGCCATGTGACCCGTCCCGGTAGCCTGGTGGTACTGGTGAGCGATTTTCGTTTCCTCGACGATACCTGTCGCATTCATCTGAGCCAACTCGCGCGGCACAATGATGTGGTACTGCTGTTCACCCACGACCCGCTAGAGCAGGCGTTGCCGCCGTCGGGCAGATATCGTCTCACCGACGGTGACATCGATGTCAATCTAGATAGCGCTAATGCGGCGAGTTGCGATCATTATGCACAACGATTTACCACGCATTACGAGGCATTGCTAAATCTGTGCAAGCAATTGCAACTATTATTGCTCGATGTTTCCACTACTTCTGATTTACTCACTACCCTGCAATCGGGGCTCGGTGTTAAAAGATGAACGAGCTGGCGCTAAAAGATATACACCTGCCTGAGGCAAGTTTATGGTGGCCGCCGGCGCCCGGTTGGTGGTTGCTGCTGGTATTGGTATTTCTGCTGATCCTTTATCTGCCGCGCTTTTTGCGCTGGTTGCGCAGGAAACCGGTTAAAACGCTTTCCCTGGTAGAATTGGCGCGCATCCGTGCCGATATGGATAAGGGTCTTGATCGACAGCGAGTTTCGCAGCAAATTTCGATTTTGTTGCGTCGCACAGTGATTAGCTACTGTGGCCGGGCAAGCGGCGCCAGTGTCATCGGGGAAAGCTGGGTGGAACGGTTAAGGCAACTCTCCGGCGTTGAGTGTTTTACCAGCGAGCAAAACCAATGGCTGAGCATTGGCCAGTATCAGGCCTCGGCCGAATGTGATTTGGAAGCGATGCTGGGCAGTTGTGAAAAATGGATCAGGGCATTACCGCGGAAAACCCCCGATGCTGCAGATTGACTGGCCCTGGGTATTACTGCTGTTGCCACTACCGCTGGCGATTTATTATGCAGTGCCAGCAACAAAGGCGGGTAAACAGGCCGCACTGCGCGTACCGTTTATCGAAGATTTTAGATTTGCCCAGCAGCCACAACAGCGCCGATCAAAGCTCCCCTGGCTGAAATGGATGAGTCTTCTGGCCTGGGTTCTTGTGGTGTTGTCGGCGAGCAGACCGCAATGGCTGGGAGACACTATCAGTATTAATATCAGTGGGCGTGATTTGATGATCGCGGTTGATTTGTCGGACAGCATGCGCGCCGAGGATTTTGACATCAATGGCCAACCGGTGAATCGACTCAATGCGACCAAATCGGTGGCTACGGAGTTCATCGAAAACCGTCGTGGAGACCGCCTTGGATTGATCCTGTTTGGTAGCAGGGCTTATTTACAGGCGCCACTCACTTTTGATACGCGCACCATAAATCAATTACTGCTGGAGTCTCAAATTGGCATGGCCGGTGAACGCACCGCGATTGGCGACGCCATCGGCCTCGCGCTTAAACGCCTCGACGCCAACCCTCAGGGTAAGCAGGTGTTGATCCTGATGACCGATGGTGCCAATACGGCTGGTGAAGTCACACCATTCAAGGCCGCGCAACTAGCGGCGCAACGGGGATTAAAAATTTATACCATCGGTATAGGTAGCGATGAAATAACGCAGCGCTCCTGGTTTGGTATACGAACAACGAATCCGGCCGCACAACTCGATGAAAAATCCCTGCAGAAGATTGCGACGATAACCGGTGGGCGTTATTTTCGTGCACATAACACCCAGAAACTGGCGGAAATCTATGCGCTGCTCGACGAACTCGAGCCGCTCGACAAGGACGAACAATCGTTTCGACCGATTAGCGCCCTGTTTCATTGGCCGCTCGCAATTGCGCTGTTGTTAGGCGGGGTCATTTGTCTGCTCAGGGTGCGCCACGCATGATCGAGCAATTCCATTTTTTACGTCCTTTCTGGTTCCTCGCGTTGTTGCCGTTGGCAGGCCTGGTCTGGCAAATGCTGAAAACCAAACTTGGCGGTGGTAACTGGCAATCTGTGGTCGACCCAGAGTTGTTGCAACACCTGCTAGTGGGACAGGGACAGTCGCGGCATAACTGGCCTATCGTGTTGGTCGCAACGGTGGGGTTTTTTCTGATTATCGCACTGGCGGGGCCAGTCTGGGAAAAACTGCCACAGCCAATTTATAAACAGCAGGCCGCCCTCATAATAGCGCTCGATCTGTCGAGATCAATGGATGCCAGCGATATAAAGCCGAGTCGCCTGACGCGTGCGCGGCACAAGATCGCCGATATCCTGTCACTGCGGAGCGAAGGGCAGGCCGCCCTGATCGTGTACGCGGCGGATGCTTTTGTGGTGACGCCATTAACTGAGGATTCTGCGACGATAAAAGCGTTACTACCCGGCCTGAGTACCGATATTATGCCCGCCCAGGGCGGGCGTGCCGATCGCGCAGTTAAGCAGGCCCTGGAATTGTTTAGCAATGCCAGCGTCGGCCACGGTGATGTATTGATCGTTAGCGATGGTTTTTCGGCTACCGAAGTGGTGGAAATAGAACGATTAGTGCGCGAAAATCCGGGCTTTCGTATTTCAGTACTGGGCATTGGCAGTGAATCCGGTGCCCCGATTCCGCTACCTGACGGTAGCTTTTTAAAGGATAGCCAGGGTTCAATCGTCATTTCTCACCTGTCAGTCGACACGATGCGGGCACTCGCGCGAAAAGCTTCGGGCGGATTCCAGACGATGACTACCGATGATGGTGATATCCAGTCTTTATTAATTAACATGCAAACTAATATCTTCGAACGCGACGCGATTGCCAGCGATCAGCGCGTGGATATCTGGCGCGAGCAGGGACCGTGGTTAATTTTGTTGTTATTACCCTTGATGGCGCTGGCTTTCAGGCGCGGAGTATTGTTGATATTAGCATTATTATTATTGCCCTATCCGCCAGGGGCTGACGCATTGAGTTGGGATGAACTGTGGCAAAATCGAAATCAGCGCGGCACAGTACTATTCCAGCACGGCTCCCATGATGCGGCAGCAAAACTATTCGATCGCCCGGACTGGAAGGCATCCTCCCTGTACCGTGCCGGTAAATACGACGAGGCTGTGCAATTTTGGAACTCGGTTGAAACACAGGCATCGCATTACAACCGGGGTAACGCGCTGGCGAAAATGGGTCGTTACGAAGATGCGATTAAAGCCTATCAACTGGTGCTGGATCAGAACCCGCTACATCAGGACGCGAGCTTCAATAAACAGCTACTCGAAGACGTTCTGAAGCCGCAACAACAGGGGCAGGAAAATCAGCAGGAGCAGGCGAATAACAAATCTCAAGCGTCCGGCGACCCCCCCGAGGATGAAAATAGCGGCGATGTCGGGCAACAGGCACAGACCGACTCAGATACGAGTCAGACAGATCAGCAGCTAGCGCAGTCGTCAGGGCAAAATCCGGGCAGCCAGTCAGCTCCGGGCGAACAACAGGCTGGGCCCGAAACACAGGCTTCACAAGCTGAACAGACAGCGTCTAATGAGGAAAATAACGGCGGGGGTGAAGCCAATAGCGGACTCGACGATGAAATGTCGGCGCAGGCGGCTAATCAGTGGCTGCGTAAGATACCCGACGACCCGGGGGGACTGTTACGACGCAAGTTTATCTATGAATATAAAAACAGGCGACCCATTAGCGCCGAATTAAATCAATGGTAAATCTAATCAAGCCAAACTATTCATTATGGGTTTTATTATCCGTGCTAGTGCTTTGCAGCAATTTGGTGCAGGCCGGGGTAACTGTATCGATCGATCGTAATCCGGTACGTGTCAACGAATCGTTTCAATTATATTTTGAAACGGATGCATCAGTAGATAGTGATCCTGACTTTTCTCCATTGCGGCAATACTTTCAGATCCTCAATACCAGCCAGAGTAATAATATCAGTATTATTAACGGAAAATACCAGCGCAGCCTGAAATGGAATTTACAGCTAATGCCGGAGAATGAGGGTGATTTTGTCCTGCCGGCAATTAAATTTGGCAATCAGCAGAGTGAGCTATTCAGGGTGACCGTAAAACCTGCGAGTCAATCGACTTCGCCGGGCAACGATGGGTTGATTTTTGAATTAACCAGCGACGACGCTTCTTTGTATGTACAAAGCCAGGTGATAGTGACTCTGCGTCTGATGAGCGATTCAAATATATCGGCATATCAGATGGGTGATTTACTCATCGAGGATATGGATGTCGTTATCGAACCCCTCGGCGAAGTTAAACAATATCAGACTCGATTGGAGGATAAGCTTTATCTGGTAATGGAAAGGCAATTTGCCCTGTTTCCCCAGCAAAGCGGGACATTGAATATAGGGCCTGTTGTTGCCGATGTTCGATACGGCAGTCGTACGCGGTCAATATTTGATCCATTTCAACCCAGTGGTGAATTAAGACGGGTAAGTTCCGATAAATTATCTCTGGAAGTGCTGGCTAAACCAGTGTCGTTTAACGCGCCATTCTGGTTTCCCTCGACAGCGGTAGAATTGAGCGAAGATTGGCGAGGTGACCTGAACCAGCTTAGCGCAGGAGAGCCGGTGACGCGCGTGATTAGTTTAACCGCAGAAGGCTTAACCGCCGCTCAATTGCCAGATCTGCTACAGATAGATATTGCGGGTATTAAGCAGTATCCGGATAAGGCAGTACTCGAGGATCATCGGTCCAGAAAAGGTATTACCGGTGTACTGCGGCAGCGAACAGCGATAATTCCAACTGGTGCGGGGCGTTATATCCTGCCGGAAATTACCATACCCTGGTGGAATTTAGACACAGCTACTCTTGAGGTTGCGCGTTTACCCGCTCGTACCATCGAAGTAAACCGTGCCACCAACGAGGTTTCGATATTGCAGCCAGCGGAGGAACTGATACCAGTGTTATCGGGCGATGCGGTTAAATCAGTGGTCAGGCAACCCGAGTCGAAATCATTCTGGATGTGGGCCAGTGTATTACTCGCAGTGGGCTGGATTGCGAGCATTCTGGTCTGGTGGGTTATTCGCAAAGGGACTGTATGGCGTCGGCCTAAATCGACGGATACGACTGTCATTAGCCTGCGCAAGGCGAAAAAGGTTTTACGTCGCGCGTGTGTCAGTAATAATGCCAGTGAAGCGCGAATTGCCCTGTTAAACTGGGCCAACGCGATAGTAGTTAGCCATGAGTTCATTCATCTTAATCAGGTTACGCGTTATTTTGATGCTCCGCTCAGACAGCAGGTAGACCGCTTAAACCAGTGTGTTTACAGCCCTTCTGCGGATGACTGGAATGGTGAATTACTATGGTCTGTTTGCGCGCAAATTTCGGCTGAATTAACACCGATAGCCGAGCACGACAGGCTGCAAGGTTTGCAACCGCTTAACCCCTAGGGTTTTAACTGGATGAGGCGC
The DNA here is from genome assembly GCA_965370015.1 of uncultured bacterium. Taxonomy (GTDB): domain Bacteria; phylum Pseudomonadota; class Gammaproteobacteria. The sequence continues at coordinate 11,041 of CBDUSZ010000040.1, forward strand.
TAGCGTATCGACAGCAGCGCCGTTAGATGGCGCCGGAGCAGTTGCCAGGACTCACCACTATGCCCGACAGGCTCCCGCAGCGACCGTTGGTCGGCTAAATACACCGATTAATATAGCGCGCGTCATCTATTTATTGCCTATCGATATAATTGAACTATATTTAACGGAGAAGTATGCCTGCAAGGGGGAGGCTAAAACTGGCTTATGGATTAGCGATAATACTAATCCTGTGTGAGAATCTATGGATCTAGAAAATTTTTCTACTTATTTTGATACTAATGACTTGCTCTTCGAGGAGGGTAAGAATAGCGATCACGCCTATATTATCGAATCTGGAGCGGTCGAAGTGTCGCATCAAAAAGACGACCGCAAGCTTATCCTGTCAATCCTGGGCGAAGGCGATGTGCTGGGTGAGGGAGCGGTTATCGATAATCTGCCTAGTACCTCTACAGCGAAAGCAATCGAGCCCACCCGCGTAATTGCAATACCAATCGATTATATCAATCAGAAAATAGACGCTGCAGATCCAACCGTACGATTATTCCTGCGCCTTATTATGGATCGATATCGTGACATGTCTGCGCGCCTGATGCACGTATTCGAAGGCATGTCGCCGTTCGATTCCGAACCATCGGATTCTTTCGCTACCACCACAGCCGAATTAAAAAGCGTCATGGAGCAGTATATGGATATGCAGCAGCGCATTTCTACCGCGGTCAATATGCCTGCTTATAAAGATGAAAAAAAACTCATAGGCGAACAGACACTATTAACCACAAAACTCCAACTTTCCGAACAGAGAAGTATAAAAGCCGCGTTGGCGAATGAGGAATTTTGTCTGCATTTCCAGCCCATCGTTGAATTAAACAATGGAAAAATTATTGGTTGCGAGGCACTGGTACGATGGCCTGACAGTTCGGGAAAGTTAATCCCGCCATCAGAATTTATACCGCGAGCTGAAATGACCGGGCTCATCATAGATCTCGGCTACTGGATCGCCAGGAGGGCTTGCAGCTTTCAATCCCGGCTGGCGCGTGAATTCAGGCAACCGCTATTCGTCAGCATCAATTTGTCTGGAAAGCAGTTTGAGGACAAAGATTTAATCGATTCGCTTGCCGACATCATGGATGAGACGGGTGTCGTGCACGAACATATCAAATTTGAAATTACCGAGACCCTGCTGATGGATAATCCAAAACTTGCGGGTGATGCATTGCGTCGTTTAAAGGAAACCGGGGCAAAACTGGCCATTGACGATTTTGGTACCGGCTATTCGAGTTTTAGTTACCTGCACCAATTTCCATTTGACACGCTCAAAATTGATCGTTCGTTTGTTGGCATGATGTCGCGTAATGTGAAGAGTAACGAAATCGTAAAATCTTTGGTTAATCTATCGCACGACCTGGGCATGGACGTGGTCGCCGAAGGCATTGAATCTAATTTCGAAGCCGATATGCTGCTCCAGCATCGTACCGATTACGGGCAGGGATTTTATTTCTCTAAAGCAGTGGCTGAAGAAGAGTTTATTAAGCTGTTATAATGCCCGCAAATTAACATTGCGGGTTATCCATGGAATTCCTCGATCTAAACAATCCGGCAATATTGGGTCTGGCGATAAGCGGATTAGTTTTGCTGTTGGTAGCGATTTATTTTTGGTCACTGCAAAGACAAAGCGCCCAGGACCTACAAAACTTTACCGATGCAAATAGCGATCTTGCAACTAACCTGGCGCTCGCCCGTCAGGGAGAGGATCAGTTGCAGCGACGCCACGACGAAGTTAAAGTCGGCCTCCATGACGAGCAACTGAACAGTCGTAATTTAAACGTAAGCTTGCACAGTGCCGAGAAAGAAATCCAGTCCCTGAAAATTGAGCAACAAAAAGATCGCGAATTCAACGAGCAACGGCTGCAGCAGTTTGAAGAAAGTAAAAAGCAGCTAAAAATAGAGTTTGAAAATCTGGCTGGCAAAATACTCGACGAAAAAGCCAAAGCCTTAGGAGAAAATAGCCGCTCCTCGATAGATGCATTGCTCAAGCCGTTTCGCGAACAGATCGAAGGTTTTCAAAAGCGCGTCAATGACGTGCATACCGAATCAGTGAAAGGTAACGCTTCGTTAGAGAGTGAAATTAAAAAAGTTTTAGATGTCGGTTTGAAAATGAGTAAGGACGCCGATAACCTGACTTCTGCACTGAAGGGTGACTCGCAAAAAAGAGGTGGTTGGGGAGAGGCTCAACTGGAACGAACGCTGGAAATGAGTGGTCTGGTAGCGGGTACCCATTATGACAAGCAATCGTCCTTCAAGGATGCCGACGGGCGGCGCAAGCAAACCGATTATTTGATCAATGTGCCCGGTGGCAAGCAAATGATAATCGATAGCAAGGTATCGCTGGTGGCCTATGACAGGGTTGTTGCAGCCGACTCTCCCGAAGCGCAGACCCTGGCGCTGAATGAACACGCCGATTCGGTAAAACGCCATATAGATGATTTGGCCAGTAAAGATTATACCAATTTAATTGGTGTACGTAGCCCGAGTTTCGTACTGATGTTTATGCCAATCGAACCCGCATATATTGAAGCACTGAAATACAAGAAAGACTTATTCTCCTATGGTTACGATAAAAATATCGTACTCGTATCGCATACCACATTGATACCTATATTGCGTACCGTTGCCAACCTGTGGATGATGGAACGCAGCAACGAGGAAGCACGCGAAATAAGCGACAAAGCCGGCGAAGTCTATAATCAGGTCTGTGAAGTAGCCATTCGCCTGCAAAAGCTCGGCGGCAGTTTAAGCGCGGCCTCGAACCACTACAACGATACCTTGACTTCGATTGCAGGTAGACAGGGTTTGCATGGCAAGGTGGAGCGTTTTAGTCAGTTATCGAGTAAGGTCAGTAAAACCATGCCGACTCTGGAGCCGCTAAACAAGGATCTGGAACAAGGTCGACTTAGTTTGATTGTAGAACCGCTCGAAGCAGTCGAGGCGGATACTAAAGGACCGAAATTAAAGCTGGAGACAAATGCCGAGGTCGACGAGTGAATAATCTGAATATGTTCGGACTTTAATCGCTATGTGCTTGAAAATTAGATCAATAACCACACCTATAACACAATAATACAGTGCTTTATTGGCTCAGCGCCGAGTCACCGCTTCAGGAAAAATATAACCACCGATGAAATATCAGGATTATTATCAAATTCTAGGCGTCGCGCATGACGCTTCGAATGCGGACATCAAAAAATCTTACCGCAGGCTAGCGAAGAAATATCATCCCGATGTCAGTAAAGATGTTGCAGCCGAAGAAAAATTCAAGGAAGTCAACGAAGCTTACGATGTGTTGAAAGATGCAGAAAAACGCCAGGCTTACGATCGCTTTGGTAGTGACTGGAAGCACGGCCACGAATTCAACCCCGGTGGTTACGGCGGTGGGGGATTCTCCGGCGGCGATTTCGGTGATTTCTTTGAGTCAATTTTTAGCGGTGGATTTCAGCAGGGTTCACCCTTCCGCCAGCAAAGACGAAAAGGTGCAGACCATCATTTGAAGCTCGATATAACACTGCGTGAAGCCTATGCGGGCGGCACCAAGACAATTCAGTTTTCGCGGATGTCCGCGAGCGGGGAGCGGCTCGGCAAAGCGGAAATGAAAAAACTGAAGATCAACATCCCTAAAGGTGTGAGCAGCGGGCAAAAAATTCGCCTGGCCAGGCAGGGTCAGCCCGCAGCCGATGGTGGCGAATCCGGTGACCTCTACCTGGAAATGAATATATTACCGCACCGATTTTTCAGGCTTGACAAGCAGGACGTTATCCTGCGATTACCGTTAACACCCTGGGAAGCTGCAAAGGGCGCAACACTCAAGGTGCCTACGCTGGATGGGGATGTTGAGCTCAAGATTAAAGCGGGCGTACAGTCTGGGCAAAAAATGCGACTCAAAGGTAGAGGTATGCCGGGTCGGGAAAAAGGCGATCAATTCGTCGAAATCCTGATCCAGACGCCGCCAGCAGATAACCCGGCAGCGGAAAAGTTTTATACTGATATGGAAAAGCAGTTTGATTTCAATCCGCGATCATTTTGACCAGGGTTATTCCCATTAAGGCACAAACAATATTCCGCCTCCTGCTATTAATGCTAGTTGCCTTTGCGCCGGTCCGGGCAGCTTTGCCAGTTTCGGTCGATGGACAGCAGTTGCCGAGTCTGGCCCCGATGCTGGAAAAAATAACACCGGCGGTAGTGAATATCGCGACCCGAGGTGCGACTAAACAACGCATCGAATTTCCGTTGGCGCGGGATCCGTTTTTTCGACGTTTTTTTGACCTGCCCAGTATCGAGAGAATTCAGCAGACCTCCAGTCTTGGGTCGGGTGTTATAGTTGACGCTGAAAATGGCTACGTGCTGACCAACTATCATGTCATCAAGGATGCATATGAAATAACCGTAACCCTGTTGGATGGGCGTGAGATGCTGGCCGAAATTCTTGGCCGAGACCCCGATACCGATATCGCGGTGCTGCAGATAAAGGCAGACAAGTTGACGCGGGTGCCGATTGCCGACTCTAGCCGTCTGCGCGTGGGTGATTTTGTTGTTGCGATTGGCAATCCCTTCGGGCTCGGGCAAACAGTGACTTCGGGTATAGTGTCGGCACTGGGTCGTTCCGGTCTTGGTATCGAGTCTTATGAAGACTTCATTCAGACCGATGCCTCGATTAACCTTGGTAATTCAGGGGGTGCGCTGGTTAACCTGAATGGCGAGTTGGTTGGTATTAATACCGCGATCTTCGGTACCAGTGGTGGCAGCGGTGGCAATATAGGCATAGGTTTTGCGATTCCGATCAACATGGCCTATGACATCATGCAACAATTGATTGAGTACGGCGAGGTAAAGCGCGGTCGCCTGGGTGCACAGGGGCAGAATTTGACGCCTCAGCTTGCACAGGCCTTTGATTTGACCTTGACCAGTGGCGTTGTCATTACCCAGATAGAATATGGCTCGCCGGCGCACAAGGCCGGGTTACAGGTAGGCGATATAGTCGTTACGGCTAATGGCAGGAAGATTCGTACTGCAGGCGAAATGTACAACCTGGTCGGCTTGCTGCGCATCGGCCAGTTGATCGACCTGGTGCTGTATCGTCAGGGCGAACAGATAAATCTAACCGCGGTGATCGAGGAAATAGAAATCCCGGTGGTTGAAGGCAGTCTCTGGAACGATAAACTTGCCGGGGCGAAAATTGGTGAAATTCACCAACCCAGTCCCAAGGGAGGTTTAATTTCATATCTGCAGGTAATCGAGGTCGAGCCTGATTCCAATGCCTGGGAGGCAGGCATTCGGGAAGGCGATATACTGTATTCGATTAATAAACAGTTAATTCGTAACCACGATGAAGCTCTCGAGGTAATAGAGCATGACCGGAGTGGTGTGATACTGAATATCCGCCGCGATGGGCGCGAGCTATACCTGCTCCTTAAATAACAGGAATCGGCATGACTAAACTAACACACTTCAATGAATCCGGCGAAGCACACATGGTCGATATAGGTGACAAGGACAGCACCGCTCGCCGGGCCGTGGTGAAAGGCCGCATCAGCATGAAAGTGGAAACTCTGGCATTAATTCAGGCAGGTAAGCACAAGAAAGGCGATGTGCTCGGTATCGCTCGAACAGCCGGTATCATGGCAACTAAACGCACCGCTGATTTAATCCCACTTTGCCATCCGCTGTCGCTCACCCATGTTTCGGTCGATTTCACCATTGATGACCCGCATAACAGTATCGAATGCACGGTAATTACCGAAACGCATGGACAAACCGGCGTGGAAATGGAGGCGTTAACCGGAGCCCAAATCACACTTTTGACAATTTACGATATGTGCAAGGCGGTAGATCGCGGCATGGTGATCGGCGATATTCGTCTAATCGAAAAATCGGGCGGGAAGTCCGGGCACTGGCAGTCT
>CBDUSZ010000041.1:0-16878 GCA_965370015.1 uncultured bacterium
GTTCTCCTGCATCCTATCGTTCATACACCAGGCGCGTAGACGGCTCCATTCTCTGATATTTCATATGGTTTCAAATTGGAGTAATTATAAATCACTGCGATAGCGGTTTCGATATCTGAAATCTTGTTTATAAAAAATTTTGCTGAATCAAAGTAAATAGCAGACATGCCGGAGCCATTTATAAATTTATTCAATAGAGATATTATTCGACGCAGGGCGGCGTGTATCCAGCGCCATTGCTCCAGGTTTGAGCTAACGGGTGTAAAATGATTTTTTTAAATTCTCAAAAAACAGAAATAACAGAGTTACAAACCGAACGCCTGTTATTGAGACAGTGGTGTGACGAAGACTTCGCGGGCTTTGCGGAATTAAATACCGATCCCGATGTGATGGAGTTTTATCCTGACCTGCTCAGCCGACAGGAAAGCAATGCCGCTGCTGAAAAATTTAAATTTTTGATATCGCAAAATGGCTGGGGATTCTGGGCTGTTGAATTGAGGCATGATCAGTCTTTTATCGGGCTGGTGGGGCTGCATAAACCAATATATGAATTGCCTTTTAGTCCCTGCGTTGAAATAGGCTGGCGACTGGCAAGCGCGTTTTGGGGTAGGGGATATGCCACTGAGGGTGGCAGAGCCTGCCTGGATTTCGCCTTTGGTCAGCTTGATCTGTCTGAAGTGTTTGCGTTTACTTCGGTTTCCAATATGAAATCCCGGGCAGTGATGGAACGATTGAATATGGCAAATATCGGGGCCAATTTTGATCATCCAATAATCCCCCACGATAGCCCGCTGCGGGAGCATGTGGTGTATAAAATAAATAAACAGCAGTGGCGGTTTAAACAAAGCGCGATAGTGAGATAACCATAATGGGGAGAGGATAGATGAGTCCTGTTTATTTGACGCTAGAAGAGGCGCACCACCTGGCGATGAAGTGTCTACGGCTAAATGGCTGCGATGAGGCCAATGCGCGCGCGGCGGCGGATCGGATGATTCAGGCGGAGGGCGACCTATGTCATTCGCACGGGTTGTTTCGACTCCCCTGGTATAGCACTGCAGTGAAGTCTGGTCGTGCGAATGGCAAGGCTAAACCTCGCGTGGAACAATTGGCGCCGGCGGTGATCCGGGTCGATGGTGATGGAGGGTTTGCACCGCTTGGTCAACAGATCGGCCATCAGCCACTGGTTGACTGTGCTCGCACGAACGGTATCGCTTCGCTGGCGTTGGTGAATATGTTTCATATCGCGGCGATGTGGCCCGAGGTGGAAAGCCTGGCGATGGAAGGATTGTGTGGATTTGCATTCACCGCTTCTTATCCTTATGTGGCGCCAGCCGGGGGGACCAAACCGTTGTATGGAACCAATCCGATGGGATTTGCCTGGCCGCGTAAGAATGCGCCACCGCTGGTTTTTGATCAGGCTTCTGCGGCAATGGCGCGTGGCGAAATACAGATAGCTGCGCGCGACGGACGCAGCGTACCGGAGACCGCGGGCATTGGCCCGAACGGTGAGCCAACCAGCGATCCTAATGTTGTGCTGCAAGGTGCCCAGCTCGGCTTTGGTGGCTACAAAGGCGCCTCGCTGGCTATGATGGTGGAACTTTTGGCCGGGGCGATGATTGGTGAATTCCTAAGCATCGAGTCGGTCGAGGACGATGCTGGCAAGGGCGGTCCGCCGAAGGGTGGCGAGCTGCTCATCGCGCTCGATCCGGCCAAATTTGGTGACCCTGATGGCTTCCTCGCGCACGGCGAAAAACTGTTCGAGGCAATCTTGCAACAGGAAGGTACCCGCCTACCTGGCGCGCGGCGTTTCGCCAATCGGCAAAAGACGCCCGAGACGGGAATCGAAATTCCGCAAAGCCTGTACGAAACAATATTGGCACTGATGTAGCAAAGCCACTCGGGTCAGATACCAATTAATCCATATCCAGGCGCGCAGTTCTGTGTGCAAACGAGCAATGAGGTTTAGAAAATAGATGGATGATTCGATATTTAGTGATGATTTTAAGGCACAACCTTACTGGTGGGATGCGACACCACGGCCTGATTTAGAGGATCAGGTCCTGCCACAGCATACCGAAGTATTGATAATCGGTTCGGGTTACACCGGATTGAATTGCGCCATTGAAACGCTACGGGGTGGAATGGAGACATTGGTGATCGATGCGGAAAGTGCTGGTTGGGGATGCAGCTCGCGTAATGGTGGTCAGATCAGCGGTGAAATAAAACCCGCATACGACGAACTCAGACGAAAGTATGGAATGCAAAAGGCCTTCGATCTTGTTAAGGAGGCCCGCAATGCGCTCGAGTGGGTGGATGAGTTCATTCGTTCGGAAGGCATCGATTGTGATTTTGTGCGTTGTGGGCGCTTCCAGGCTGCGCATAATCCGCGCCAATTCAGTCGTTTGGTGAGTCAGGCGGAGAACCAGCCGAAAGGTCTTGAGCAACCATTGACGCTCGTCGAGCGCAAGGATCAGGCGAGTGAGATCGACAGCGATTATTATCACGGTGGTCTGATAATAGCCAATCACTGTGCGCTCGATCCCGCTAAATATCATCAGGGTCTACTCGATGCTGCGCTTGCCAGCGGTTGCTCCATCGTGCCCGAATGTGCGGCACTTAATATAGAACCAGTCAAAGATGGTTTTTGCGTGACCACCAGCAAGGGTGTGGTGATGGCGAAAAAAGTTGTTATTGCTACCAGCGGCTATACCGGCACGGTTACGCCATGGCAGCGGCGCCGCGTGATTTCGATCGGTAGCTATATGCTCGCCACCGAGCAGCTGGCCCCGGCGCGTGCCGAAAAACTGATGCCAGGCAAGCGCGTGTTTAGTGATTCGAGAAAACTGGTAGTTTATTTTCGGCGTTCTGCCGAAGGTAATCGAGTGTTGTTTGGCGGACGGGTTTCGGTTTTTGAGTCGGATCCAGTCAGAAGTGCACCTGCGCTACGGCAGGAATTGCTACGTATTTTTCCGCAGCTCGAAGATGTCAAACTCAGCCACAGTTGGATGGGCTTTGTCGGTTTCTCGTTTGACTACCTGCCCCACCTGGGTGAACAGGACGGGTTGTTTTATGCGATGGGTTATTGTGGTTCGGGGATATGTCTGGCGAGCTATTTTGGTAATCGCCTCGGATTGCAGGTATTGGGGAAAGCTGAAGGTAAAATTGCCTTTAACGATATCAAGTTTCAGACGCGACCATTCTATACCGGGACTCCCTGGTTTCTGTCAACCGCAGTGAAGTATTACCAGCTTCGAGATCGCTTCGGCTAAGTTTTAATTTTCGATTTCAGGTGTTGTTGTTATAGAGATCGATTTTCAATCCTTTAGAGACTTATGACTATATTAAATTTATCTCTGGGTGTCGCTGGTCTCGTCGAGGGCGTGTCGATTATCGATCAACTCGGTATTCAGTTCACCGGCGTTATTGTAACGGCTGGCTGGACTGCAGCGGTTACCTTCGCGATATTGAAATTGATTGCTGTGTTCGTCGACTTACGCGTCGATGAAAAGGAAGAGACCGAAGGTCTGGATCTGACCTTTCACGAAGAGAAGGGTTACAACCTGTAATTGATTGATAATGCCCGGCTGCACAGCCGGGCATTCTGAACCAGCCATTTGTTATGAGTGGCCCGCTGGTAACATGACAATCAGCATAAACTTCTTATTTCAACCCCAGCATGCCACGTTTCAAACCCTTGTCGGCCGGAAAATTTCCGAGCCATATTTCTATTAATGCATTTTTGAAGTCTTCTCCCGGGATTAGGCCGAGCACTTTGTTATTTTTGGTAACTGTTGTGCCTTTACCGGGAATGTAATCGAGAATATATTGATCTTTGGCGACGACGTTTTGATCAAAATAGCCGTAGAACTGGTCCATACGATCTTGCAGTGCCGTTACAGTTTCCTTAGTCTGGTTTTTAACAAAGCCTTCTTTCCAGGCCTTGAGTAACTTTTTCTTCGCCACTTCTTTGTAGACGAAATCCATTTGTATGCGACTTGCATGCGGGGCGGAAAGTATTTCGGCTACATTTTCGGTCTTGGTGACCAGGTATAGTGAGCCGACGTAGACGTCAACCCAGAATTTTTCACGCAGTCCGACGCCGTTGAGTAGCAGGACCTCGCCGTTTTCGGCGGTGATCTGATCTTTTATAAAAACACCTGAGAGTTCTGCTGCCTGTATCGAAGGAATTAACAGGAACATAATTCCAGTTAAGAATAGTTTTTTCATCGGGGAATATCCTCATATAGTTGAAATATAGCGCCAGTTTAGCCCTCACGTTTGCGAAATGGAACCCCGCTAATCCTTATATTGCATGAAGTGAGGCAGACCGCGTGGAACGCGGCAAATATGACTGACAGCCATATTTGCACCTGACCTGGCTCCGGTGCAATCCTTGTCAGGTCGAACTTAAATAGTTGAAACTTATATACCGTTTATTTTCTGACTAAAACTGGAAAGGGTTTACCACTTTTGCGCAATACACGGGCTAGCTCTCCTGCACGCCCTCAGGCTTCACATACTGAATGACACCCAGGCGAATTAGCTCGGCATGTAGAATGAGTGCACGGTCTCCGCTAAGTGATATTTCCAGCAGTCGTTGTTTGAGATTGGTATCCAGCGGAAGCAGGTATACCAGTTGATACAGCATTTCCGAAAAACTCAGATTTTCTTCGTGTACTTTTCCTTTCTGGGCGCTAATGTGGTTGAGCAATTGCTGCATGTAAAAAAATTGCTCGGGGATATCGACCGCCTTGGATTCGTCGAGGATGTTGATCTTGGCCACGGTCAGGCCATCATCCTGAGTGTGAGTCGATATAATTTCGAAACGTTCCAGCCCCAGCACGGTGATACCAAGCAGACCGTCAGCTCGATCTTGCCAATCACTAATTTTTACCGTCGTACCGATTGAGTGAATATCGGTATCGCTAAGTGTTTCTTCACCCTTGTAGATCAGCACAATGCCAAAAGTGGCATCTTCGCGCATGCAATGAGCGATCATGTCGAGATAGCGTGTTTCAAACACTTTTAGGGTGAGCGTATTTCCCGGTAGTAATACGATTTTTAGTGGGAAGAGGGGTAGCTCAAGCATAAAATTTCGGGTCAGTTTAGCCCCAGCGAGGTGAAATATTATTTTCAATCCCCAGTTGATCGAGAATTCTACAGACGACGAAATCAACCAGATCACTCACCTCAGATACGCCCTGATAAAAGCCAGGGTTCGGTGGCAGTATCACCACGCCCAGATTTGATAATTTCAGCATATTTTCCAGGTGGATGCTGGAGAATGGCGTCTCACGCGGTACTAGTATTAGTTTTTTCCGTTCCTTGATAATCACGTCTGCGGCGCGATGAATCAAATTTTCGGCGGTACCAGCGGCTATCGAAGCCAGAGACCCCATGGTACAGGGGCAGATCACCATGGCGTCGGCAACTGATGAACCGCTGGCAGCCGGTGCGGTCCATTGATCTTTGGAAAACACGTTAATCTGCGAAGTATCTGACTCAAAATAGGCGGCCAATTGCTGTTGCATTTTTTGTGGAGTACCGGTCAGTTTCAAAGCCGACTCCATACCGAGAACGATTTGCCCCGGCTGTGAAATAATGAACTGGATGTTTATTTTGGCTCGCAGGCATGTTTCTAGCAGGCGCAGGGTGTAGGGTGCGCCCGAGGCTCCCGTCATCGCAATGGTTACTGTCTGCACACTCATTTTGCGGTTGTTGATTTTTTAGATTCGATCAGTTTTTCGGTGGTTTGAGATAATCTCGAGATCAGGTTTTCGAGAAAGATTCGATAGTACTGTATCTGCGTCTCGGCTGAGGCCTGTTCCATTAATGAATTGCTCACACTCATCAGGGTTACATCTGTACGAGCGACGATAGTGGCGCCGCGTGGTCGTTTGGTGATGAAGCCAATTTCGCCAAAGCAATCGCCCTGTTTCATGGTGCCAACCACCTTGCCCTTCTTAAGTACTTCGACACCGCCTTTTGCGAGGATAAAAAACGAGGTTTCCTTGTCACCCTCGCTGACGATCACCTCTCCTTTTTGGTAATCCTTCCAGTCACTCGCGTTGACTACTTCAGTAATCTGGTCATCGTTAAAATCCTTAAAGAAATGTAAAAAGCGCAGGGTGGTCCATTTTTCCTGCACATCGATACGTTCACCGACCCGGCGCAAGCGGCTAAAGGATCGACTCAGATCCTCGGCGAGCAGCTGCGCGCTCTCGTGGCGGTTGTAGATTATTTTTTGCATCGCCTGGGTAACAATAGCGACAATATGTTCGGGGATGTCGGGTCGTAGTTCGAGTAGTGATTCGGGGTCAATATTGGTAATCTGGTAGATCAGAGAATCGAGATTGCTTGCCTTATAAGGTGCCTTGCGCGCGAGCAATGCATACATCGAAGCGCCCAGTGAGTAAACATCTGATTGAGGCACCAGGCGTTTTTCCTCGGACAGTTGTTCGGGTGGCATATACATCGGCGAGCCTAGTAGTTCGGTGTTGTGTTCGTCCAGGCCTATATCGATATGGGCGATGCTGAAATCCATGATTTTCACCTCACCATCGTGACTGAGCATAATATTTCCAGGTTTCAGGTCACGGTGAATCACGCCTTGCCGGTGTACGTAATCGAGGCCCTTGGCGCACTGGAAAATTACATCTACCACTTCATTAGGTGTCAGGGTTTTACCACCAGTGATATATTCCTGCAGTGTAACACCATCGACAAATTCCATTACGATGTAGTTGTAGTCTTCTTCCTGCCCGGCATCATAAACGCTGACTACCGACGGATGATGCATTCTCCCGGCGCTGTAAACCTCAGAAAAAAATGCTTCATTTAGTTTTTGCGTGATTTTGGGGTTCTGGCCTTCCAGGGAATGCGCAACTTTGATTGCGACTGTTCGTTGTACAAAGGGATCGAAGGCTTCATAAACGATGCCCATAGAACCTCGGCCGATTCGACGTTTGATTTCATATTTGGCTATTTTGCTCGGACGATTGGATATTGTTTTCGATTTTGTTTTTGTCTTCATACTGACTGCATGGCCTGGATCAAGCGGTGGTGTATATTATCAAAGGCCCCGTTACTCATGATAACGATTTGATCGCCTTTCTGGCAATTCTGTACCAGGTATTCTACCACCTGATCGAGATTCGGTTTAATCAGTACAAGTGTAGTCGAAGATTGTGCCATTGCCTGCATATCCCATTGCAGATTTTTATCTTCGCACAGTAATACCACATCGGCCGCGGCAAGCGAATCGGCAAATCGTGATGCGTGTATTCCCATTTTCATCGTATTCGAGCGTATTTCGATTAGCGCGAACAGACGCCCTGTGGTATTCCCCTTAAGCGCCTTCAGGGTGAGATCAATCGCCGTCGGATGGTGTGCAAAATCGTCGATAATACGCACACCATCGATCTCAGCAATTACTTCCTGTCTTCTCTTAACACCCTCAAATAGTTGCAGCGCTTCGATTGACGCTTGCAGCGGGATTCCTGCGTGCCTGGCTGCCAGTGCTGCGGCAGCCGCGTTCATGGTATTGAACATGCCTGCCTGTGCCAGGTCAATTTGGTAATGTTTATCTGCCTGTTGATCGATGAGCTGATTGTTTTCGTCGAGTTTAAAATCGGTCTCGTCATTTTCAACTGCGAATCCCAGGCATTCGGTCCAGCATCCCATCGACAATACCTCATCGAGCGCTGTGCTATCGCGGTTGTGAATTATCAATCCACTGGCTGGCATCATGCGCACCAGGTGGTGAAACTGGCGCTGGATAGCGGCCAGGTCATCAAAAATATCGGCATGATCAAATTCAAGATTATTGAGTATCAGCGTGCGGGGGTGATAGTGGATGAACTTGGAGCGTTTGTCGAAAAGCGCGGTATCGTATTCGTCGGCTTCAATGACAAAAAAAGGGCTGTCTCCCAGATACGCTGACTGCGAAAAATTATTACCGATACCGCCGATCAGATATCCGGCATTCAATCCACTGTGGTGTAATATCCAGGCGAGCATACTGCAGGCCGTGGTTTTGCCATGGGTTCCGGCTACCGCCAGTACCCAGCGATCCTTAAGTATCTGTTCATATAGCCATTGCGGTCCCGATATATAGGTCAGATTATTATCCAGGATATATTCGAATTGTGGGTTGCCGCGTGTAATCGCGTTACCGATGATGTATACGTCAACATCAGCCGTTAAACCGTCGATATCATAGCCATCGTGCAAATGAATGCCGGCCTCGTTGAGTTGCGTACTCATCGGTGGATATACTTGCGCATCGGAGCCTGCTACCTCGAGCCCGAGTTCGCGCGCGAGCAATGCAATGCCAGCCATAAAGGTGCCGCAGATGCCGAGGATATATATTTTCATTGAAAGAATAGAAACCGCGGAGGCAATCCTCAAAATAACCAGATGACCAGGAACTGATAAACCATGAAATAGTTAAACGATATCATAGCTGCTAGCAGGGTATTGATATCGAGTGCGCGCTTGAGAATTAATGACATAACCGACAAATTCCAGAATACGATTAGCAGTGTCGCGTTCAATATACTTTGTTTAAGTTCGGTATCGCTACTGTAGTCCTGTGTGAGGAATTCATAGATCGGGATGCTTGCAGCGCTGATGACCAAATTGACACCCAGCAGGGCGGAAAAAGACTGGTAAAGTCGCGATAGCATACCTTTCCACTTCAGTCCGGTATAAATGAGCAGTGACAGCAGTGCCAATTCGAGTGCAATTTGCCACACTATGGTCGCATAGCCGCGTTGTTCGTCGACCAGCGAAAAGCCGATAAGAAAATAACAAAGCAGACTGAACAGGATATTCTGAAGCCCGCTGGGCAGGCGGTCCGGTCCAGACAGGAACAGGCACATCAGCACATAGTGCTTCAGGGAAATCAGCCATTGTTTAAAATGATAGATCATAGAGTCGGGAGAGGAATAATTTGGTTCGCATCATTACCCAGTTGAGCCTAGAACACAACAAACCGTTAATGGCAACGTGAGCAAATCTTTTTTTCAATAAATTTGAAAAAACATGAGGAAAAAGTTGCAGTTAGTTATAATCACGCGAATTTTTTCCATGCAATCCGAGATAGATGAGTAACCAGCCCAAAACCGGCGTGAATAGCTTTCAGGACATCATCCAGACTTTGCAAAATTACTGGTCGCAGCAGGGCTGTGTGATATTGCAACCGCTGGATATGGAAGTAGGTGCCGGTACCTTCCACCCGGCGACATTTCTGCGTGCGATAGGTCCCGAACCCTGGCGTGCGGCCTACGTGCAACCGAGCAGGCGTCCCACCGATGGACGCTATGGTGAAAACCCGAATCGCTTACAGCATTATTTCCAGTTCCAGGTGATAATCAAGCCTTCTCCTGATAATTTTCAGGAACTCTACCTGGGCTCACTGCAAAAACTCGGTTTTGATACCCTGGTACACGATATACGATTTGTCGAGGATAACTGGGAGTCGCCCACTCTCGGGGCCTGGGGTCTGGGATGGGAAGTCTGGCTAAATGGCATGGAAGTCAGCCAGTTTACCTATTTTCAGCAGGTGGGGGGATTGGAGTGCAGACCGGTATCCGGTGAAATTACCTATGGAATTGAACGCCTTGCGATGTATATGCAGGGCGTGGACAGCATTTATGACCTGGTATGGGCCAGTGGGCCACAGGGTGAAGTGAGCTATGGCGATATTTATCATCAAAACGAAGTAGAGCAGTCAATCTATAATTTTGAATTGGCTGACATAGACGGATTATTTCGATGGTTCGATGTTTGTGAAATACAGAGCCAGAATTTGATCGAGAAGGCGTTGCCTTTGCCAGCCTACGAACAGGTAATGAAGGCATCGCACGCGTTTAATTTACTCGATGCGCGTCATGCCATTTCAGTGACCGAACGGCAACGATATATTTTGCGTCTGAGAACTCTGTCGCGTGCGGTTGCCCAGACTTATTTTGAATCTCGCGAGGCGCTCGGGTTCCCGTTACTGGCCGAGGTGGTAAGCGATGAATAAGGACTGTCTGATTGAACTCGGTACCGAAGAGCTACCCCCGAGGTCGTTGAAATCCCTGTCGCAGGATTTTGCCGAGCTGGTGTGTTCGGCACTGGAGGTCAAAGGGCTGGCACCTGCAGAGGTCGAGGTATTTGCCACGCCGCGACGGCTGGCTATGCTATTGCGTGATGTGCCAACCCAGCAAGCCGACCAACTGATCGAAAAACGCGGGCCAGCACTACAGGCAGCATTCGATAAGGAGGGCAATCCCAGCAAAGCAGCACAGGGGTTTGCAAAGTCCTGTGGCGTGAGTGTCGATGCGCTAAGCCGCCGGGAGACTGACAAGGGCGGTTGGCTGTACTTTGAAAAGACCGAAGCAGGTCTCAGTCTGTCGGCGATTCTAGTCGATCTGGTCGCCAACGCATTGGCTAAACTGCCAATCCCGAAACGCATGCGCTGGGGTACGCGAAGCGACGAATTTGTGCGTCCGGTAAAGTGGCTGGTAGTGATGATCGGCTCGAAGGTGGTCGACGGCGAAATATTCGGTGTGCGCTCGGCAGCCGTTAGTCATGGGCATAGATTTCATGCGCCGGGAGAAATCGTCATATCCAGCGCTGGAGACTATGAAAGTATCCTGTGTTCTAGGGGACTGGTAGTTGCCAGTTTCGAGCGACGCAAAACTACGATTCGATCATTGATAGAGAAAAGTGCCGCGAAACTGGGCGGTCATGCAAAAATCGAAGAGTCGCTGCTTGAGGAGGTCACAGCGCTGGTCGAGTATCCGGTTGCAATATGCGGTGAGTTTGATGAAGAGTTTCTGCAGCTGCCAACGGAGGTGTTGGTGATGACAATGCAGGACAATCAAAAGTATTTTGCCGTATTCGATCGACAGGGGGCATTACTGCCGCATTTTATTACGATCGCTAACATCGACAGTAAAAGACCCGAGGTAGTGGCCGCCGGTAACGAGCGTGTCATACATCCGCGATTTGCCGATGCGCGTTTTTTTTACCAACAGGATCAGAAACAGCCATTGTCTGATCTCCGGCCTCGACTCGATGCGGTCGTGTTTCAGGAAAAGCTGGGAAGCGTCGGTGATAAAATCGAACGCATTGCCCGCCTGGCCACCTACATTGCTGGGCAGTTAAACGCCGACAAGGAACAGGTTACGCGTGCGGCGCAATTATGTAAATGTGACCTGATGACTGAAATGGTGGGAGAATTTCCCAAACTACAGGGCATCATGGGACGCTACTACGCGCTCCATGATAAGGAGTCAAAGCGAGTCAGTGAGGCCATCGAAGAGCATTACTGGCCGAGGTTTTCGGGTGATGATTTGCCGCAAACCAAGATCTCCCAGTGCCTGGCGCTGGCAGACCGGCTGGATAGTATAACGGGTATATTCGCCATCGGACAAAAGCCCACCGGTGTCAGGGATCCTTTTGCCTTACGCCGTGCGGCCCTGGCGATAGTGCGCATTCTGATTGAAAAATCTTTGCCCCTGGACCTCGTCGATTTGTGTCGTGAAGCCAGCGAGGGTCTGGCGCAAAAAATTGATACCGATGGTGTCGAATCCGAGGTGATCGACTATATCTTCGATCGACTCAGGGCTTATTATGCCGAGCAGGGGGTTAGTTTTGACATAGTTGATGCGGTAGCCTGTGACCGACAGACGCTATTGTGGGACTGTGACCGCAGGATACAGGCTCTGGTTCAGTTTCAGTCAAATGAGGCTGCTGTTGCCCTCGCGGCTGCTAATAAGCGTATTTCCAATATTCTCAAAAAACAAAAACTCGATCCCGGTGTCGAGATAATAACCGGACGATTTGAACTAAAAGCGGAAAATCAGCTATACCAGCAGTTGGTAAAATTACAGGCACGGGTCGATCCCCTGTTTGCGAAAGGAGAGTACCTGCAGGGGCTGAATGAACTGGCAAAGCTGCGGCCCGCGGTCGATCAGTTTTTTGACCAGGTAATGGTTATGGTGGATGATGAGGAAATTAGAAATAATCGTCTGGCCTTGCTTGCAAAAATGTTGCAATGCTTTCGTCGCGTTGCCGACTTCTCTAGAATCCAATCGAAGGAATCCCACTAATGATTTATTCTTCGGCAAATAGCGGGGGATTGAAATGCCCCGAATGATAATTCTGGATAGAGACGGGGTAATCAACCTGGACTCGGATGAGTATATTAAAAATGCTGACGAGTGGATTCCGATCCCGGGAAGTCTCGAAGCCATCAAGCGTCTAAAAAAAGCCGGCTACCTGGTGACTATTGCCAGCAACCAATCCGGTATCTCGCGTGGTTTATTCAACCAGGATGATCTGAAAGCGATTGACGATAAAATGCACCGTATGCTAGCCGCCCGCGGTGCCAGCATCGACGAGGTGTTTTATTGCACGCACGGACCCCAGGACAATTGTATTTGCAGGAAGCCTAAACCTGGACTGCTAATTCAAATCGCGCGCAAGTATGATATCAACCTGTCAGAAACCCCCTATGTGGGCGATAATATTGGCGACATCAAAGCCGCAGAAATCGCGCATGCCCGGCCAATATTGGTGCGTACCGGTAAAGGTGAATATGTGATGCAAAATTTTCCCGAAGCTATCGACGTGCCGACCTACGATGACCTTGCTCATTTTGTGCGAGAAACCCTGAAGAACCGTGAATAGTTCGATGTATCGATTCTGGTTGGCTATACGCTCAACATTGTTTTGGCTGTTTTTTCTACCGGCTACCCTGCTTACCGGAGTTTTGCTTTCGATTATTTTCTTTACACCGCTGAAAATGCGTATCGGTCTGGTGAAGCTGTGGATAAATTTCAGCCTCGGCCTGCTGCATTATTTATGTGGACTTAAGTATCGTATAGAGGGGCTGGAAAATATTCCCGAGCATGGGTTTATATTGATGAGCAAGCACAGCTCAACCTGGGAAACGATTGCCCTGCAAAAATTTTTCGCACCGATGGTATGGGTGGTGAAACGCGAACTTACCAGAATTCCCATATTTGGCTGGGGTTTGATGGCAATGAATGCGATAGCGCTTGATCGCGGTACGGGACGAAAGGCGATTAAGCAATTGATTCGGGAAAGCAAGAAGCACATGGATCAGGGGCGCATTTTAGTATTGTTCCCAGAAGGGACTCGGGTGCTGCCGATGGAACAAAAACCATTCAAGTCGGGGGGTGCTATCGTTTCTGAAAATACCGGTTACGCGGTATTACCCATCGCACATAACGCGGGTGAATTCTGGCCACGCCATAGTTGGATCAAATGGCCGGGCACTATTCGCCTGGTGATTGGAAAACCAATCGAACCCGAGGGTAAGAAACCGGATCAGATTATCGAAGAAGTAAAACAATGGATCACCAGCACCTGCGACGAAATTAGTGACAGTCAGCAATTGAAGAAATTGGGGATGCTAAAAAAGAGTATCTGATTTATCACCGATTTCCTAAATCCGAGATATCAAAATGAATAGAGTAAGGATATTCATGCTACTGGCTATAACCTTTAGCCTCGGTAACGCTCCAGCGGCGGCCGAGTGGACAGGTGTTTCAGTCGATATTGGCGGAATAACTACCGACTTGCAGTTCGAAACGGTGCAAAGGACGATGCGCAGCGATAGTCTGAGTTTGCGCATAGAGGAGAATACCGCAACGAATTTGCGTGTCGGCTTAAGCATTGGCGTGTCGAACATACGAATTTCTAACAAATTGCCGCCAGCCAACGCGGAAAAATTTGAAGGCGGTCACCTCGGAATTTACCTGCGATGGCCGGTGCAACTGGGTGAATACTTTTCTTTAGAAAGCCTGTTCACCTATCAATACAATATTGCTACAAATTCCAACACCAGCTTACCGAATGAAATAGAGTGGCATGATAGTCGTCTGCAGATAGGCCTGGGCGCTAAATTTCAGACACTGCGCGTTACCCCCTTTATTACCTACGGTAAAATGCGTGGCGATATCAGCAATGACACTAGTGCAGAATTATTCGATTCGGCGAGCAGTGTCAGTCACGGTATCAATTTCGATTATTTCATCGAGCCGACTGCCTACATACGATTTCAATTATCCAGGGATAGTGTGGATGGTGGTTACCTGACTTTTGCGCGAGTGTATTAGCTTAAACCGCTAGCCTGACCCTTGCTAATTGCATCCAGCATCGCGTACAAGCGCAGTTGCTGGTGTCCTGCCATGCATCCTGTCGCTATGGCTTGTGACTGCTTATTTCGGGCAGACACCTGGAGTATTGCATAACTAGACGGCAACAATTTATCTGCTATGAATGAGGTTACAATCCTGTTTTTTTGTAGTTGCTCTTGAGTTGATTATAAGCACTTACCAATTTATCTACTTTGCTATGTTCGTATTCACGCAGGCCACTCAACACCATTTTCTTTTGGCCTTTGCCTATTTTTTCGCCATTGCAGTTTAAATTAAAATTGAGTGCGATATCCCCGCGTTTGCCATAAACGCGGAACTTGCATTCGGCTAGCGACAGTGATATCTCATCGATATCCAGTGTGTCGAGTAAGATGCGCATGTGATCGTATATTACCAGCGGCCGGTCTGTGTTCACCATGACATTGTTGGCTTTCATCAAGGGTACCAGCACATGTGGGAAAGAGTGTCCGGAAAACTCGACGTAAGCGCTTATGAGTGAATCGATTAATTCGGGGTCATTGCTAGTCTCACCGCTGCTTGAAATATCGAGATATTTTTTATCATTATCGTCGTAAATTGAAATTTCGCGAGCCTGGACTTTGGGTAAATAAAGTATTACTCCATCGGTGACCATGCCGGAAAAAGAAAAACTCATAGTTTGGCTCAATCCATAGTGCTGAATAATGATCGCAAACAGCAGATCTCCCGGCACGCAGAATCGTTTCGCATCGACATTGTGAAGTGGGTTAAAGTCGCCCGCTAATGATTTGGCAAATTCGCTTGCCTGTTCTCGCGTAAAAGACAGCCTGGAATCTTCAAGATGATAGTATTTTTCTATATTCATGCGTTAAACTTCCGGCTGTTGCAGATGCCATCTTACCGTATTTCATTATGGCGCCGATAAGAAAATACGCGCGCATTGAATATTCGCCATTCCCGGAGTCTTGAATGTGGGTGCGTAAAGGCTATTTCAGGCCGTTTAATTTATGTTGAAATTCACTAATCTAGCCCTGCGTAGAGGGCCGACCCTATTATTCGAACAGGTTTCGTTTTCGGTGTATCCGGGCCAGAAAGTTGGCCTGACGGGTGGCAATGGTACTGGGAAATCATCCTTGTTTGCGCTGATACGAAATGAGCTGAGCCAGGATCATGGCGATTTCAGCCTGCCGGATGACTGGGTGATTGCCCATGTTGCGCAGGAAACAAAACTGGATCACCAGCCTGCGATCGATTTTGTTATCGATGGTGATGTTGAATTGCGTCAGACCCAGGCAAGACTGGCAAACGCCGAGCGGGACGGCGACGCAAACAACATTGCCGCCTGTCATGCCAGACTGGAAGAAATCGATGGTTACCAGGCCTATAGCCGTGCGGCGAGATTGATGTCGGGCCTGGGCTTTGACGATGCCGAGATGGAAAATCCGATCGAGCAATTCTCCGGTGGCTGGGTAATGCGATTGAATCTGGCGCGCGCATTGATGTGTCGGTCGGACCTGTTGCTGCTTGATGAACCGACAAACCATCTCGATCTCGATGCGGTGATCTGGCTGGAGCAGTGGCTCAGGCAATACCAGGGAACACTATTGCTGATTTCGCATGACAGGGAGTTTCTCGATTCGGTGATTGACCATGTCGCCCACGTCGAGCGACAACGTATCGATAATTATCGCGGAAACTACTCGGTATTTGAGAGAACACGTGCCGAGCGTCTTGCGCAACAGCAGTCAAATTACATCAGGCAGCAGCAGACCATCGCTCATATGCAACACTTTATCGATCGTTTCAGGGCCAAGGCGACCAAGGCGCGGCAGGCTCAGAGTCGCATCAAGGCACTTGAGAAAATGCAGCTGATTGGACCGGCGCATGTCGATTCGCCATTTCACTTCAAGTTCAGACCACCTCGCGCAATGCCTACCTCGTTAATACGGCTGGATCGTGCGGTTGTCGGTTATGCGGATAAGACAATATTAAGGGATATTAATTTTTCCCTGATTCCGGGGGAACGCATCGGATTACTCGGACTTAATGGTGCTGGCAAATCAACTTTTATCAAACTGCTGGCTGGCGAATTAGAGCTACAAGGCGGACAGGTCGACAAGTCGAAAGATTTAAAAGTAGGATATTTTGCGCAGCATCAACTCGAACAGTTGGACGGTGAGGCGAGTGCGTTGTTAAGCCTGCAAAGACTGGATGCCAAACTCAGCGAGCGTGAGATTCGAACCTATCTTGGTGGGTTCAATTTCAGTAATGAAAAAGTATTACAAACCATCGGGTCATTCTCAGGCGGTGAGAAAGCACGACTGGTACTGGCGCTGCTGATCTGGCAAAAGCCAAACCTGATATTGCTCGACGAGCCCACCAATCATCTTGATCTGGAAATGCGACTGGCACTGAATCAGGCGTTACAGGATTTTGCTGGCAGTGTCATACTGGTTTCGCATGACCGGCATTTATTGCGCACCGTGTGTGACGATTTATGGCTAGTGGACGATGCTAAAATACAACGGTTTGACGCGGATATAGACGGCTATCCGCAGTGGCTCGCGACCCGTAAGCAACGTCTGTCTGAGCGCGCAGGCGTTTCTCAGGAGCGGGGCAGTAATAGCAAAAAACAAAAAAGGCAGGAAGCAGCGACACGGCGCTTACAGAAACCGAAGCTTAATCGACTCAAGCAGTTAGAAAATGAAATAGAGAAGCT
>CBDUSZ010000042.1:0-16843 GCA_965370015.1 uncultured bacterium
GGCGACAATTATGCCGTGCATAACTATGAAGACCGATCTGCGCAGGAAATTATTTCTTCGGATCGATTATATCTAGGCCACT
The DNA here is from genome assembly GCA_965370015.1 of uncultured bacterium. Lineage (GTDB taxonomy): Bacteria > Pseudomonadota > Gammaproteobacteria. The sequence goes on from CBDUSZ010000042.1 coordinate 83, forward strand.
TTAACTACGAAGAACGTAATCTACGTGAATCGCATGGACCGAATGCCGAAGAAGTGCTCGGTCACTTCGAGGAACGTTCAGTCTGTCTGAGTGAAGAACAGGCCGTCAAGGAAGCAGATCGCTGCATGAGTTGTGGCATGTGCTTCGAGTGTGATAATTGCGTGATTTATTGTCCGCAAGACGCGGTTTACCGGGTTAAAAAAGATGAAAAAACCATGGGTCGCTACGTTGCTACCGATTATAACAAATGTATTGGTTGCCATATTTGTGCCGATGTTTGTCCAACCGGGTATATAGATATGGCAATGGGCGACCACTAGAGCGACTCCAATCGATATGAACTTATCTAATCCATATACTATTATGAGGATCTTGTTAGTCGCCATTGTTGCGCTGGCTGTCTCACCGCAGTTGTTAGCTGGTGAGACCAAATCTTCAAGCTTTGGAAACGTGGTACTCCCCAATGTAGTTACGCCAGAAGATGCGCAGCAATGCGTCGAGCCAGCCGATGTAATGCGTCGGGATCATATGAAGTTCCTCCTGCAGCAACGCGACGAGACAGTTCTCGAAGGTATTCGCACGAAGAAATATAGCTTTACTGGTTGCATTAATTGCCATGCCCAGACACCTGCGGACGGTAAAATTGTGAGAGCCGAAAATTCTGCGTATTTTTGTACCGCCTGCCACGAATACGTATCGGTTAAAATCGACTGCTTCGAGTGCCATTCTGATCGTCCCGCTGCAACAGCAGATCGCTTAAGTGGTAACTTTAATACTCAACAGCTATTGGCAGCGAATGAATCGACCAGGCTGGATAGTCCACAGCGCGGCCGCGCACCCAAAACCCTACTGCTACAGGTTGAGACCCGTGACGACTAATAACCACAGCCACTCCGGCGCTAAGCCTGAAAGTGATACGCGGCGAAACTTCCTCAAAGGCAGCGCAGCAATGGCATCGGTATTCGTTGCACCCGGCATTATGCTGTATAAAACCGGTCGTGCTGCATCGGTAGATCAGGCGATGGGGGATTCGGTACGCTGGGGCATGTTAATCGATACTAACGCATTGACCGAAGCTGATGTCGATTTGTGCGTGAGCGCCTGTCGACGCGAAAATGGCTGGAAAGATACTGGAAAACCCGAAACCGACGCACAATGGATACGCAAGGTTAACTTGCTTGATCCCGAAACCGGTCACAAGAAATCGCTGCCAATGATGTGTCAGCACTGCGAAAACCCGCCTTGCGTAGATGTCTGCCCAACCGGCGCATCGTTTAAACGTGCGGACGGCATCGTGCTAGTCAACAGGCATATTTGTATCGGTTGTCGTTATTGCATGTTGGCCTGTCCTTATAAAGCACGATCCTTCATTCACGAAAACCTGAAAGATCAACTGCCCGTTGCCCCGCGTGGCAAGGGTACCGTGGAATCCTGTACTCTTTGTGTGCATCGCATCGACCGCGACGGCGTTAACGCTGTACCCGCCTGCGCTGAAGCGGTTAACAGTACGGAGCGAAAACCGATCTTATTCGGGGATCTAAATGACCCGAGTAGTGAAATTTCAATACGCCTGGCTAAACTCGGGGCGAAAAAACTGCGTGCGGACCTGGGTTTGAACCCGGGCATTCGCTATCAGGGACTATAGTGGCCTATCAAGCTAAGTATAAAGATTTCAGAGCGTCCCCGGTGGCCGAGGGCAAGGCGCAGTCCGCAGGAAAGACCCAAAGCACTCACCTCGCTCGTGGGGCCAGCTTTGGCATGCCCTTTTCAAGGGCTGCAACACAGCACCCGATCATCTGGGCCACTCCCGACGGGCGAGGCGTGAAGCGGTCATTCGCTTTGTTGCGTCTTTTGACAAGGGTTGGACCATTGCCGGCAAGACGCGTCGCACGACTAACCGCTTCACGCCTCGCTGACCCCATTATACTTAGCTTGATAGGCCACTAGTCATGTCTTCATTTATACGTTACTCAGAATTAAAGGTGAATTCATCGCGCTACTGGCTGATACTCGGTATCCTCGCGGCTCTCATAGCAGCAGGGATGGCTGCGGCATATCACATGGAAACCGAAGGTCATCATGTGAGCGGCATGAATAATCAAATTGCCTGGGGACTACCCCATGTTTTTGCAATATTTTTGATTGTCGCAGCCTCCGGGGCACTCAATATTGCATCTATCTCATCGGTATTCGACAAAGCCGATTACAAACCCCTTGCCAGGCTTTCAGCGATATTATCGCTCGCCCTGTTGATCGGCGGATTGATGGTTCTGCTACTCGATCTCGGCAGAGCCGATCGCCTGATAGTGGCTATCACCTATTACAACTTTAAGTCGATATTCGCCTGGAACATCTTGCTCTACTCGGGCTTTGTGGTCGTGGTCATCGCCTATCTGTGGATGATGATGGAACGGCGCATGGCTGCCTTCAGCAAACCTGTCGGCGTCATCGCCATGATCTGGCGGTTGATACTGACCACCGGTACCGGTTCAATATTTGGATTTTTGATCGCCAGGGAAACCTACGATACTGCCATACTGGCGCCAATGTTTATCATCATGTCGTTTTCATTTGGCCTGGCTATTTTTATCCTGGTGTTAATGAGCAGCTTCAAGCTGGATAATCGCCTACTAGCCGACTGCCACTTGAATCGACTGCGCAAATTACTAGGAATATTTACCGCCGCGATATTTTATTTCGTACTGGTATTTCACATTACCAAACTCTATGGGGCACAGTACCACGGCGTCGAGTATTTCTTACTCGTAGACGGCGGTATTTATACCGCCCTGTTCTGGTTGCTGCAAATTGGCGTCGGTAACTTGCTACCCTTATTATTGATCTATCTGCCGTCATTGAATCGATTCAGGGCTTCTCTGGTGCTAGCCTGTTGCCTGGTGATTATCGGTGCTTTTGCCCAGCTTTACGTTATTATCATCGGTGGTCAGGCTTACCCGCTGAATATTTTTCCCGGTTACGAAGTTAGCAGTAGCTTTTATGATGGTGTTATTGCTGAATACGCTCCCAGTATCTGGGAGTTAATGCTGGGTATGGGCGGCTTCGCTGTTTCGATTATGATCGTGTTCCTGGTCATGCGCATAATACCGGTAGTACCAGAAAAACTGCCAGAAAACCAGGTATCCTGAGGTCATCACAGGTCTAAACAACCTATGCTTAGTTTATAATGGCATCCCTGTTCATCTCAGCCGCACATAAGTCCTCTGGCAAAACCACTGTCTCAATCGGCCTGTGTGCAGCGCTGACAAGGCGAGGACTTCACGTCCAGTCCTTCAAGAAAGGCCCTGACTACATTGATCCTGTTTGGCTGGGCATAGCGACTGGTCGGCCCTGTTATAATCTCGATTTTTTTACCGCTGGTAAAGAAGACACACTGGAAGATTTCGCTCGACGTAGCCAGTCTGCCGATATTTCGCTCATCGAAGGCAACAAGGGACTACACGACGGACTGGATCTGGACGGCAGTAATAGTAACGCCGCATTGGCCAAATCACTACAGTCACCCGTTATTCTGGTGATCGATGCACGCGGTACGATGCGCGGCATCGCACCCTTAATAATCGGCTATCAGGTTTTTGACAGAGAAGTTAATATTGCCGGTGTAATCGCCAATATGACCGGTGGCAGTCGGCACGAATCTAAATTGCGTGCGGCGGTAGAACACTATACCGACATCCCTTTTCTAGGTGCGTTAGGCCGGGATAGTTCAATATCGCTAGACGAACAGCATATTGGCTTGATTCCCGGTTACGAATGCGCGGATTCCGCACGCAAGATTACTAACATAGCTGATGCCGTGATCAATCATATTGATCTTGACAAGATTATTAAAATAGCCGCTACAGCGCCTGAAAACCCACCGCTACCCGCAAAACCTGTTAGTGTCGAAAGCTATAGCGAATTAACCATTGGCGTTGCACAGGATCTGGCATTCGGTTTTTACTACGCCGGCGATCTCGATACTTTGCGTGCGACAGGTGCCGATATCGTCACAATTAACACCCTGACCGACAGTGAACTGCCCCACATTGACGGTCTTTTTATTGGCGGTGGTTTCCCCGAACGATATGCGGCCGAATTACAGGCCAATGCGACACTACGCAATTCGATCAAAACCGCAATCGAGAACGGATTGCCGACTTATGCCGAATGTGGCGGCCTGATGTATCTTTGCCAAAAATTAAAATGGCAGGATAAAACTTTCGATATGGCAGGCGTTATTGCGGCTAACACGACTATGCACGATAAACCCTGCGGGCGTGGTTACGTCAAGCTAGAGGAGAATACGGAAACTGCTCTCTGGCCCTTAAACAATGATCCTGCAGCATTGATTCACGCACACGAATTTCACTATTCAAGCTTCGATGATTTATCCAAAAACTACAAATTCGCTTATACTGTGAAACGTGGCAGTGGCATCGATCAGCATAACGACGGGTTGATTTATAAAAACCTGCTGGCTTCATATAGTCACCTGCGAAACACTCACTCAACACCCTGGATCGAACGCTTCCTGTCCTTTGTTAGAGATAATAAATTAGCCAATAAATAAACCAGGCAATCAATGTCTGCTCATTAAAGATGACTATCTATGATTAAACTCACATCCGCAGCCGCCAGGCAGATCTTGTTTTCTGCCGAGCAAAATAATACGCCATTGATGCCGCTAAGAATTGCCATCAAAAAGCAGGACGACGGCAGTTTCCACTACGCGATGGGTTTCGATAAGCAGCGACTACCGGGAGATGTGTTTGTCAATATTGAAAAAATCAATTTGGTGGTTTCCGAAAAAAGTAAGGATCTGGCGGAAGGTATGACCATCGATTATGTAGAACTGGAACCCGGCAAGTGGGAGTTTATTTTCCTCAATCCCAACGATCCGACTTACACCGCTCCCCGACAGGAATAACCTATCTCAAATACCCGTCACCTTTGATCGAATTGTAGGGCCGAATTCATTCGGCCGAATAAATTCGGCCCTACGTCGCGAACCTGTCGGCTTTATAGATTCCCCTGGGTAAATTTCCTACTCATCCGGTATGATGAAAAATATGAATACTTCCGACCATAAAAATGGCGATTACCTGCCGGGCTTTTTCGACGCCTGGTTCGCGAAACTGGATAAGCGAAACCGGGGATTGCTCAATAGTGGTCGATTTAGAATAGTTTCGCAGTTGATCCTATTGCTTACCCTGCTGGTGCTGATCGCATTAATCTCATTTTCAGCGCTCGTTACTGATGCATTAAGCAGTCTGTCACATTATATACCCTGGATATCCACAGCGGCTGTTGTACTCGTGGTTTTACTTGGTTACACGATCTGGCAGGTACTTCTCGATCCATTATTGCGGTTGTGCCAATGGGCCGAATTTATGCGCGGCATTAGCTTCGACACGACAATAGAGGTTGATCAGCGTAGTGATTTTTATGAGCTCGCCAACGATATTAATATGCTCAGTAGAATGATTAAGCAACTGTCTCGTGAAACAGATGTACAGCTACAAAAACATACCGACTATATTTCGCGAGAATCTAAATCTTTGGCTATTTTGTACGAGGTTGCTTCAAATATTAGTGTATCCAGGGATATAAAAGAGTTATTTCAAAAATCTCTCGATTCACTGTGTCAAAATCTTCATGCCCGCGCCGGGTTGATTCGCCAAATCATGGACAATAATGGTCTCGAAGTTGTAACCACTTATGGAGATATCAATAAATCGTTTCTCGACAATGTAAATAACCTGCTTCCGTTTTCTACGAGCTCAGGTGAGGATTCTTACTCACCCAGAAAACTCTCATCGCTTATCCTCCAGGATCCAGATAAAGTCAGTGATGACGATACGTTTCTGGAGGTATCGGTACCCATGCTATACCGCGATAAGCCCTCAGGTGTCATCAATTTGTTTTTTCTACAGTCCCAGAGTAGCGATCTCGACAACTACAACGAGCTATTACTCAGTATTGGCCAGCATTTGGGCACTGCGGTAGAAAAGTATCGACTGGACGAAGATGAAAGTCGGTTACTGGTTATGCAGGAGCGCACACGTTTGTCGCATGAGTTACACGACTCGTTGGCACAAACTATGGCGAGCTTGCGAATTCAGGTGCGAATCCTTGACGAGATTTTTCACTCCAATGACGAACCCGGTATTTGGGATCAACTTGAACGTGTCGAATACACCATCGACCAGGCTAACAGTGAGCTGCGAGAGCTTATCGCGCACTTTCGAATTCCGATGAACAAACGCGGACTGGTTTCCTCGATTCAGGAATCGATCCAGCAATTGCGCGGCGTGACTGATATGCAAATATACCTGCAGAATGAATGGACCTCTCAGGAGTTGCCGGAAAACATAGAATTACAGGTATTAAGAATCGTGCAGGAATGCCTGGTCAATATCCGCAAACACAGTCAGGCTGGCAGTGTGAGAGTACTGCTACGAGCCTATAGGGCTGGTGGCGAGCACTACATACTGGTAGAAGATGATGGTATTGGATTCGAAGAGGCAAAAATTAAGCCTGTTGGCGGCGAGCATCTCGGTTTGAGTATTCTACGCGACCGAGCCAGGCAAATTAATGGTAACATTAGTATCGATAGTGAGCCTGGTGACGGCACACGCGTTACCCTGCAATTTGTTTATCCGGTTTCACCGCCTGGTTAGCGTAACTAATAAAATAGCAATTTTTTATGGCTCGACGTATATCAGTATCCCGCGCGGCTCGATTAGTCGGGGTTAAACGTGGCACATTGCAACGAAAAATCAGAAGCGGAGAACTTAAAACCTTTGAAGGCGAATTACTATTATCGGATCTATTGCAGGTCTATCCGACTACCACTATAGAAGATACCAGCATGCTTGATCGAGTTGAGCAAATCATGGAGCAGGCAACTTTTATAGTGGGTATACCCAATACTCGCAGGCCCAGCAACGCTGCGCTTGCAACACGGGTTGTTGCAGTCAGCCAGGATCTTGCCCGGCAAAAAAAAATGGTGCAACGATACGACGAATTTTTTGCTACGCTGAAGTCAAAGTCTACCGAATTGGATGGTGATGCAACCCAGCAACAAAAAATTACCAGTTTGCTTGCATTTTATCAGTGGTGTAAGAAAGCGATCATTGAATTGGAGGAAACTGATGGGCAAATCAACGAACCCCTGGTCAACAAGGACTTCTTACGTATCATGACAGCACAGGTTACTGTTTTGCCCAGTGGGCATGATTTTTTTGTTGAGGGAGCAGATACCATTCTTGAGGCCGGGCTACGAGGTGGACTCGCGCTCAACTACGGCTGCAGTAACGGTTTGTGCGGGCTCTGCAAAGTTCGCGTGGTATCAGGCGAAGTAAAAAAAATGCAGAATCATGATTACGTAGTAACCGAAGCAGAAAAGGGCCTCGGGTACATTTTATCCTGCTCTAATACAGCTGTCAGCGATGTCGTTCTCGAAGCTGACGAGGCTGAAGGTGTATATGATATCCCCGCACAACAGATTCCGATCCGAATCAAGAAAATCGAACGTCCGAATCGCGAAGTGATGATCGTCAGTGCGAAGACGCCACGCGTTAATCGGCTAAGATTCCTTGCTGGGCAACAGGCTGAATTGTCAATAGACGATATCGGTTCAAATAGTTACCCGATTGCCAGCTGCCCCTGTGATGACATGAATTTGCAGTTCCATATCCCCAATAGATTAGACGATCCAGTCGCCGGTTTTCTCAATGACGGTGTCAAAACTAACGACACCATCATGCTTCGAGGACCCAATGGATCGTTCACATTAAACGAAAATTCTCCAAACTCTCTGGTATTTATTGCACAGGGCACCGGTTTCGCGCCCATAAAAGGACTCATCGAACACGCGATGGCGCTGGATTCAGCTGAAAGTATCCATTTATACTGGGTAGCCAGCAGCCAGGACGGACACTATTTACACAATTTATGCCGCTCCTGGAACGATGCTCTGGATAATTTTTATTACACCCAGATCATGCTCGATAACACCACTGGATGGGTGAAAACATTTTTATCAAAACTGCAGGCAAATCATGAGAATTTGCAAAATTTAGACTATTACATCTGTGCGGAGCAGGGTATAACAGTCAAAATCGAAACATTTTTAGCAAACAACATGATACCAATTAGCCAACTAAAAACTGATGCTCACATGTACTCTTTCATGAATAAGGCTTAAGCAATGAATCTGAAGATATTAATAATAGACGATCACCGACTATTCCGTGAAGGCCTGCAAAGTCTGTTACAAAGGAGGAATATAGACGTGGTGGCGGCGGTCGGCGACGGTAATGAGGGGATAAAATTAACCCGCGAATTAAATCCAGATATTATCCTGCTCGATATGCGCATGCCTATCGTCGATGGTATTAGCGTATTAATACAGTTGAAAAAACGTGAGCTGAATATGCCGATAGTAATACTGACGACCAGCTCCAACGAACAAGACCTGCTCGAAGCGCTTAAAAATGGTGCCAGTGGTTATCTACTCAAGGACATGGAACCGGATGCGCTGGTCACCGCGTTGCGTGATATTAATGCAGGTAAAACTGTAGTCGCTCCCCACCTCACTTCGGTGCTGGTACGCTTTATCCAGGGAGATACAACGGCGATTGAAAAACAGGGGCCGTTTAGTGCGTTAACCCCGCGAGAGGGAGAAATACTAAAACTGATAGCCGACGGCCAGGGTAACAAGTTAATCGCTCGTAATTTGGGGATTTCGGACGGTACGGTCAAGTTACACGTAAAAGCAGTGCTGAGAAAGCTTGAGGTTCACTCTCGAGTTGAGGCGGCCGTTATGTATATAGAGCATTATTATCGGTCCAAAGAACAAGAACAGACAAGCTAAATATTTAGGCTCTTTCTCCGATGCAGCAGGGTCGAAATCTATTAATCGGCCTCGATCTTTTTGCCATTATCCAGTTGCATCGAGGAAATCCGCTCGCCTGCCCTGGCTAAAGGGTCTATGACATAATCAAGACCGCCGTAATTTTAAACTGGACATAATACCTTTCACTCAATAAGCCCATACTTTCTTATTTTTAACTGGTTAGCGCCGAGAAGATCACTGGCAATCTCTCCGGTAACCGCTCTACATTGTCCACAATCGAATAATTGTTTTCACCAAATATGCGTGAGACGTACCGGTCTGCTTCGGGATCGAGTGTCAGGCAATAAGTATGGATGCCCTGCATTGCCAGTTCCTCAACTGCCTTTTTAGTATCGTGTCGTAAGTATTGCGGATCACGCTCATCTATGTCAGCTGGTTCGCCGTCTGTAATCAACAACACCAGGCGTTTTTGCGAGCTTTGCTGCGTGAGGTGCCAACCAGCATGGCGAAGCGCCGCACCCATACGCGTCGACAGGCCGCCCTTCATTGCGGCCATACGAGATTTTGCTTCGTCGTCATAACTCTGGTCGAAATTCTTAAACTTGTAATACTGCACGTCGTGGCGACCATCCGAGGCAAAGCCGTGCACTGCGAAGTTATCGCCAATCGAGTCTATTGCCCAGGCCAGTAACCCGGTCGATTCTCGCGTAAGATCCAGGATACTAAGCTGGCTCTCGTAACCATCTTCGCCTTGCTGAATCGGACCCAACCTCTCATTAGTCGATTCGGATAAATCCATCAATACCAGGATTGACAGATCGCGGACTTTTCGGGTTATTCGAATATTGATCCGCGGGTCGGGCATGACACCGCGACGAATATCTATCATCGCGGTAACTGCTGCGTTTAGATCGAGCTCATCGCCTTCTTCGTAACCCCGGCGACGCACCACTCCCTGCGGCTGCATGATATCGATCAGATGCCGTATGCGGGCAGCAATCGGTTTATGCTTATCCAGTATATTGTCCATTATCTGTGGATCGCCACGACCCTGGTGCCGCTCGATAACCGTTGCCCAATCAGGTCGTGAAAGTTGTACATGGTAGTCCCATTCACTGTAGTGAAAAGGCTCTGAAAGTGGCTCTTTACCCTCCATCTGGTTGTAACTGATCCCCATATCCTCATACGGAAACAATTCAGTGTTGAGCACCCAGATTTCCTGTGGATTATCGTCAATCAGCTCTGAATCTACCTCGTTCACCATCTCCATCAGCGAGACATATCTACGTACCGTTTTGTCTTGCGCGGGCAGATAATCGATACCACTTTTAAAAAACATATTTTCACTGAATTCCCACAGGTAACGATTGTCATCACGATACGGAAGCGGCCAGTCTGAAAGTACACGAACACTGGGTATGGTGGATAATTTGGTCATTTGATGATAGAACTCCACGCCGCTCACCCAGGCCAGATTAGCCCGGTATGGATCTAGCTTCAGCGCATCGAGAAAGTTGCCTGCAAGCTGATTAATGACTGGCTCAGCATCCTCGTAATCGGGATCCATGATCGCACGCGTGGTTCGCAGCATCAGATCCATAGTTTGGTGCGGCTGGCCAGGGACATCACCTTGTTCAATGCGGGCGGTGAGGAACGACAGCCAGAGTTTGCGCAAGCCAGGAAATTCCTGGTAAGCCAGGTATTCTACTCGCGCATCTTCAAAAAGCTCGATGAAGCGCATCTGCGCCTGAGAGAGCCCTTCTGCTGAAATTGGATCGCGGGTGTATACCAGGTGTGCCGCAGCATGTGCTGCTGTTGCACGATAGATCTCGAGGCCACCGATACCACGAAATTGGTCGAAGGCATCCGGCATGTATATCTGGAAGTCTTCAATATAGGGCTTAATTCCCTGGCGCGATTCAAAATCACCCGAAGTTGGGCGCATAAAAAATGCCCTGCCCCACAGTGCGCGCAGGTAAAAATTTAGTTTGCGCTGATTATCAATGAACAGAGTACCACGCCGTTCGTTTTGTAAAACGGCCCTTGAAGATTCTGTTTTAAGCGCAAAATAGGCCATCTGGCCATCGAGGTCACGCGCGTGGGCCTGCGCACCCCACATCACCCAACGGCGTAAACCCCCCAGGGTCAATAACGACAGTAACTCATCAAGATTTTCCATCATGGGTCTTAAGCCGCGGGGGGCTTTAGCTGTCATCTGATGCAATAATTTTAAGTAACCTCGTAGCACATCAATATCACCCAGCCGCGAGGCCACCATTGGCAGGTTCGAAAGTATCAGCGTGATAACACTACCTGAGGTGTGCGATGCCAATTTCATCATCGCCTCGACTATGTCGGGAATGACGTCTTCGCCAACCTCCCTGGCGACATCGGGCATTTCCTGCACGTAAGTCAATACCAGGTCCTGGCCTCTGCTCATTGCACACATAGCGCGCATTCCTTCCAGGTAATTGTTCAGACCCTGGGGTGACATGACGCGCTGGGCCTCATGATACGATGACTCCAACACCTGCAGATGCTCGTGATCGTGCTCATCGAGGCATTGAATATAATCTGAAAAATTGATGCTCACGAGTAATAGCCGGATACTTGTTGCTTAAGCACAGATCCCATAACAGCGTTCATCATTCAGTTCCACACACGCTATTAAAAGTAGGTATTAACCGCCGCGATCAAGGTATCGCGCATATCTGCATCATCGGTCAGCGGCGTGACTAAAGCCATCTGGCAGGCAGTCTCGGCAGCTACGCCTTTTGCCATCAATTGTGCGGCATAGATGAGCAGACGAGTCGACATGCCTTCATCGAGGCCGTGACCTTTCAAATTGCGGGAACGCTGGGCAACCTGCACCAATTTTTCCGCCAACTGTTTGTCGACACCACCTTCGTGAGCAACGATTTCAGATTCAATGCCAGCTTCCGGATAGTCGAACGCCATCGCTCCAAAACGCTGAATAGTGGATTGCTTGAGATTTTTCATCATCGATTGGTAACCCGGGTTATACGAGATAACAATCTGAAAATCTTCGTGAGCCTTGACCAGTTCACCCTTTTTTTCTAACGGTAGTTCTCGTCGATGGTCAGTGAGCGGGTGGATGACTACGATAGTATCCTGACGTGCCTCGACTACTTCGTCCAGATAACAAATAGCACCAATGCGGGCCGCCACGGTGAGCGGTCCATCTTGCCAACGAGTACCATTAATATCGAGCAGGTAGCGCCCTACCAGATCTGATGCAGTCATATCCTCGTTACAGGCAACGGTAATTAGCGGCTTTTTTAACTTCCACGCCATGGTTTCAACGAATCGGGTCTTACCGCAACCGGTAGGACCCTTGAGCATTACCGGCATACGCACTTCATAAGCCGCCTGGTAGGTTTCAACCTCGTCACCGACAGCAAGGTAATAGGGCTCGTTTGAAATTAAATATTGGCTATGATCAATTTCAGTCATCGCTATATTCCGCCAAAGTTATGTTCATTGTAGCGAGCCTAAACCACCTTGCCGCGGTAAATAACCATGGAGGCTCCGGCGGACTGGGAAAAATTATCAAACCCCAACAGTCGAACATGATTTTCCGGGTGCGCTTTGGAACATGCCTCGCACTCAGCCAGAATGACGTCTGCATCGGTCTCACCAAACATCGGCAGTTTCCACATATACCAGTAATTATCAGCCGCATTTTGGGGTTCTATATGCTCAATGCCAGGGTTCCAGCCCTTTGCAATTATGTATTCAACCTGTTGCCGAATCTGGCTAGCGCTCATCGTCGGCAAGTAAGAAAATGTCTCAAACTTACGGCTAGACATATCAGTCAAACTCGATTTGTAATCTTGTACTTCACTCATATTAGTTTCCTCGGTAATTCATTCTGCGGATTAAAAATAGGTATCTAATCTACTTCCGCACAATCACTATTTATGCGACACATCCAGTTTATCGATGGTATCGAATTCAAATTTAATTTCTTTCCAGGTCTCCATCGCTGTTTTCAATTCCGGGCTATTTTTCGCCGCACTGGTGAGGATATCCTTACCCTCTTTTTCCAGTTCCCGGCCCTGATTACGGGCTTCAACACATGCCTCTAACGCCACTCGATTTGCCGCAGCTCCCGCAGCATTACCCCACGGATGACCCAGGGTGCCACCACCAAACTGCAGCACAGCATTGTCACCAAAGATATTAACCAGTGCCGGCATATGCCAAACATGAATTCCACCCGAGGCCACTGCAAAAACTCCTGGCATCGAACCCCAGTCCTGATCGAAGAAAATACCGCGACTACGATCTTCCTTAATATATTTTTCTCGTAATAGATCGATCCAGCCCAGAGTTGCCTCCCTGTCACCCTCAAGTTTTCCGACGACGGTGCCAGTATGCAGATGATCCCCTCCTGACAAGCGCAAAATTTTAACCAACACGCGGAAATGAATGCCATGGTGCGGATTGCGATCGAACACAGCGTGCATGGCACGATGTATGTGCAGTAGCATACCGTTCTCTCGGCACCACTGTGCGAGGCCGGTATTGGCACAAAAACCACCCGTAATGTAATCGTGCATGATGATCGGCGCGCCTATTTCTTTAGCGTATTCTGCGCGCTTAAACATTTCCTGTGGTGTCGGTGCCGTGACATTAAGATAATGGCCTTTGCGCTCACCGGTTTCAGCCTCGGCTTTGTTAATCGCTTCCATGACAAAATCAAACCTTTGACGCCAGCGCATAAATGGCTGCGAATTGACGTTTTCGTCGTCTTTGGTGAAATCGAGTCCACCTCGCAAACCCTCATAACAGGCTCGACCATAGTTCTTTGCCGATAAACCCAGCTTGGGCTTGATCGTGCAGCCCAGTAAAGGACGGCCGTATTTATTCATGATATCGCGTTCCACCTCGATACCGTGCGGCGGGCCATTACAGGTCATCACATAGGCTATCGGAAAATGCACATCTTCCAGGCGTAATGCACGAATCGCCTTGAAGCCAAATACATTGCCGACCAACGAGGTGAAGACATTGACTACTGAACCCTCCTCAAACAGATCAATCGGGTAAGCGATAAAGGCGTAAAAACAGGTATCGTCGCCGGGAACATCTTCGATGGCGTAAGCACGCCCCTTGTAATAGTCCAGGTCTGTCAAAAGGTCGGTCCAGACTGTAGTCCAGGTCCCTGTAGAAGATTCTGCAGCTACCGCGGCAGCCGCTTCTTCTCGTGGCACGCCAGCCTGGGGAGTGATTTTGAAACAGGCCAAAAGGTCGGTGGCCGTGGGCGTGTAATCAGGCATCCAGTAGGTATCGCGATAATCTTTTACACCGGCAGAGTAAGCTTTCTGACTACTCATTCGTTATTCTCCTAAATTATTAAACTATTAAGCCGCGCTTTGATTATTCCCAAAGCTCTGGTACAGCGATCCACTGGCGTATTGTTTAGCCATATCTGCAACACTAATTGCGGTAATTTTGGACGCTTTACCAGCCGTTTCAAACTGCTCGAATCGATCCTGACATAAGGCTTTCATCGCGTTGAGCGCGGGTACGAGGAATTTACGCGGATCGAACTGACTGGTGTCCTGCTGGGCAATTTTGCGAAACTCCCCGGTCATCGCCAAACGACAGTCGGTATCGATGTTAACCTTGCGCACACCGTATTTTATGCCTCGAATAATTTCTTCAATCGGCACGCCATAAGTTTGCGGCATTTCACCGCCAAACTGATTAAACACATCCTGCAATTCCTGTGGCACAGACGAAGACCCATGCATCACCAGGTGTAATCCAGGCAGCCTGGCATTGATGTCCTTGACCACTTGCATGGCCAATATATCGCCATCCGGTTTGCGGCTAAACTTATATGCACCATGGGAAGTACCCATTGCGATTGCTAACGCATCTACTTTAGTTCGTGCGACGAAATCAACTGCCTGTTCTGGATCTGTCAATAGCTGATCCATACTGAGCTTACCCTCAAAGCCATGCCCATCTTCTTTCTCACCTTCTCCCGTTTCGAGAGATCCCAGACATCCCAGTTCGCCTTCTACAGAGACACCGATATCGTGAGCAATGCGTGTGACCTCGGCAGTTATATTGACATTATATTCATATGACGCAGGTGTTTTAGCATCAGCCTCCAGCGATCCATCCATCATCACCGAGGTAAAACTGGCCTGCATGGCAGACACACAGGTGGCACGGTTGTTACCGTGATCCTGATGCAGGCATATAGGAATCTCCGGGTACATTTCCTCTGCAGCCTCGACCATTTTACGAATCATGATATCCCCTGCATAAGCCCGTGCTCCACGACTCGCCTGCAAAATAACCGGTGCATTAACCGTTCGCGCTGCCTCCATAATGGCCAGCACCTGCTCCATATTATTAATGTTGAAAGCGGGCACGCCGTAGCTATATTCGGCAGCGTGGTCGAGTAACTGGCGTAGTGTAATTCTAGACATCGATAGTTTCCTCCTGGTCGGCTCTATTTGTTTCTACGGTTAATATTACTGCGCTCATGCAATCTCTCCTGAGTAGCTGATACTTGCCTATGCGGCTCGTCGCTTTCGGTCAACCATCTGTAAAACCAATGGCGTAAAGATTAATTGCATGGCTAATTCCATTTTGCCACCCGGTACCACGATGGTATTCGCGCGCGACATAAAACTGTTATGGATCATTGTCAGTAAATACTGGAAATCGATGCCGGCTGGATTGGCAAAACGTATCACTACCATCGATTCGTCTGCCGATGGAATCCACCTGGCAATAAAAGGGTTCGACGTATCGACTATAGGTACGCGTTGGAAGTTGATATCCGTATGCGTGAATTGGGGACAAATGTATTCAATATAATCTGGCATTCTTCGCAGAATAGTGTCGGTCACAGCTTCCGCTGAATATCCCCGGGCTGTTTTGTCTCGGTGGATTTTCTGGATCCATTCCAGATTGGTAACTGGTACAACACCAACTTTTAAATCGGCATATTGCGCGATATTTGTATTACCCGATCGAACTGCGCCGTGCAACCCCTCATAGAAAAGTAAATCAGTGTCTTCAGGCACCGGCTCCCATGGGGTGAATTGACCTGGCGGCACGCCATACAATGTCGATTCGGTTTCGTCGTGGACATAATGTCGGGTTTGGCCGGAACCGGTCTCACTATATTGCTTAAACATAGCTTCAAGCTCCGGGAAAAGATTCGCCTCGGGACCGAAATGGCTGAAATTTGTATTGCCCGCATCTTCCGCAGTTGCCATTGCGGCTTTCATTTCATTTCGATCAAATTTATGGAAAGCATCCCCTTCGATAAAGCAGGCATTTATTTTTTCACGAAAGAAGATATATTCAAATGTTGACTTCACCGTGGAAGTACCTGCGCCGGAGGAACCTGTAATAGAAAGTAGCGGATGTTTAAGCGACATGTTATTTCCTCATTTTCGAAGCAGTGAACGGGATTCAAAAAGCGGGAAGCTATTCGCTTCAAGCGGTGGGTTGGCGTAGTATCGTGCGACGCGCTCAACCTTGTCTTTGGAACCAAACACAAGCGGTACGCGCTGATCCAATTCGGTAACCACGTGATCGAGAATTCGCTTCTCTCCATCTGTCGCGGCGCCACCGGCCTGTTCTACCAACAGGGCTATCGGAAAAGCCTCGTAGAGTAGCCGCAAGCGTCCGTTGTCGTAACCAGGACGAGAATCACGCGGATAAAGAAATATGCCACCACGTACAAATATGCGGTACGCCTCTGCAACTAACGATGCCGCCCAGCGCATATTAAAGTCCGCGCCGCGTGGTCCTGCCTGGCCGGCAATACAGTCATCAACATAACCTCTTATAGCGTTGTCCCAGTGGTGATAGTTGGAAGCATTAATGGCAAACTCACGCATCTC
>CBDUSZ010000043.1:0-16796 GCA_965370015.1 uncultured bacterium
GACGGTGCTTACGGACCCTGGTGGTGTCGGGTCTCTTCCATTTCTAACGAGCAATAGAATGTTCCTACAGGAAGAGAACTTAAATACGGTTGATTCCGGAATTGGTACGCTTAACCTATCGAGGAACCATATTGTCCTGGACTCACAGTTGGCGGCCGGTGAACTGGTCTCGAGTTTCAGTACATCATTGACATCGAATGTGTCGGATTTAAATTTAGCGCTAACTAGTCCAAGCTCAGTTTTGATCGACAGCGTTGAGCTAACCTGACTAACCAGTGACAGGGTTGCGCCATTGCGCTGGGTTTTATCGAGATTAACGTTTAGGCCGATTGGACCAAAGCCAAAGTCCGGCCCAACAGTGGGGTCAAATTCAATTTCATCTTCCAGATTTAACTGATAAATGGAAGCGATCAATTGATAATCACCCCGAACCAGGTCAATACCCAGCTCGATAGATTCACCAGTCTGGGTGTCGAGGATAGTGTTGGTTTCGGCAAGCGCCAGCTCATTGACCTTGGCGAAACGGAAATTCTCGTCGTAGCGCAAAGTCAATTTGGTGTTATCGTCAACATAGAAGGCAAGGCCTAGTTCATTTACCGTAATATCATCGTCAAACTTGAGGCCAGTTGGAAACGAGAAACCATCTTTCATATCATTTTTAACGCTGGAGTGTCTCATCCCAAAGGTCAGTTGAAGCATTTCCGTCAATTTTGGCATAAGCTGAAAATATATACTTTCAACTTCCTGTTCATTGCTGGCGGTAGTAGTACCGAAAACGTTGGGAATTTCGAGTTCGTAATCGGTTTCTTCCAGATCGATGCCCACAACGTAGGGTGTTATTACGCTCGCATTGACGATGCCTGATAGCTTTGGATTTAGACTACTGTTTTTGCGTTTGGTAAATCCGGCTGAAGGGCTCGGATTATTACGAAAGCTTTGTAAAATATCGGCATCGGTCTTTCTTCTTGTAGTATCGATGCTAAATTTTTGATCACCAAAGTTTCTCTCGTATCCGATACGGCTGACAGTGGTATCCTCATCGATAAAGTCATTGGCAAATCCAGCATTGCTCTGGGTGGGGTCGGCGTCGAATTCGGCTTTCAACAGTGCACCGGGTAATTCCAGTTCATCGTTGATTTTCTGGATTTCTAAAAACATGCTTTGATCAAAATCTGCATACTCCAGTACGCCGTATACATTGCTGTTTTCTTCTGCATTGTGGTCACGATAGTGATCAGCCTTAAATTTTTCCGCTGAAAGCCTGTATCGAAGGGAATCGGAGATTTTGTGTGATGAATTAAATTCAATCCCTTTATAATCAAAGCTGCCGGCTCTCACGCTGACCTGCTGATAATCTCGCCCCCATCTCCGGGTAATAATATTGATTACACCACCAACCGCCTGATCTCCATACAGGCTACCTGCACTGCCTATTAATACCTCTATACGTTCGATATCTTTGGGAAATATTTGATGCAAATCCGGGCTTGATGTATCACTGTGATTGAGTCTCCGGCCGTTCACCAATACCAGGGTGTTAGCGTTCGCGGTGGAAGAAAACCCCCTCACACTGATATTGGTTTCGGTACCGTTACCAAAGAGGTCATCAATTTGAATGCCTGGAATGCCTCGCAACAAGTCACTAGTAGTCCTGGCTCCGCTTTTCTCGATTTCTTCCCTGCTCAGCACGTAAACAGTAGCACTGGACTTATTTTCTGTCTGTGCGGTTCGAGTAGGTGTAACTATGATAGGTTCCATCTCTGCATACGCAAACACGGGCAACAGGACGAGCGAGCTTAAAACAAATAATTTGCAAGGGTTCATGTGGTTCTCCAGCAAATAGAGAGACGCACACAGTTGGAGAGAATGGGATACATCACTACAAGCTGTGAGAATTACCACCCGTAATTCTGGTCTTGTTATAACATCCTCAGGCCGGTCTCCGGACTCGCGAGCAGTTGTGAAACTGGCAGATCGCCTTCCCGCGTTGTAACGCAGTGGCTATGAGATCTGCCGCAACTCGCTTACCGTTGCGGGGGCAGTGCCGGGATTGTGCTGATTTTTACCAGAACGCACCGACTTCCCGTTTAATCCTCAGAGGTGATACCTCTGGAGACACCTGAAGCAGGGTGGGGGCAAATTAAAGCAACGCGAATCTTCTGTCAACTTATAAATTATGTTGCATGGCAGTCGTACAGAATTAAGGGTACAGAGCCGCTGTCGGGGCTCCGGTTACGGAATATAAGCGGGTAGCCGGGGATTAATTAATGCGCTCTGTGGATAACTTTTCCCTCAATTCCCGCAGATCGTCAAACCAAATTCAGGTAAGCCGTTCGGTTAAATCTTCCAGTTTTTGCGCAAGTACGTCCCATATCGCCATGGGACCCGAGGACGTCAATAATTCCTTGCGCCATTGATCGACCGACATTGTTTTTACGCGGTCTTTTTCTTTGATGAATTCGGCGCGTTGTTGCGCAAACTGGTCGATTTCTGATTTTAATGCATGTTCGTCATGAAGATTGTCGCTGGCTTGTTGGGCACGTTCAAATAATTCGTCAATGTGCTTAAGGCGAGACTCATATTCCCTGATATGCTCGGTAACCAGTCTTTCGGTTGCAGTCATGGCCGTGATCCCTGAGTGAATAGGCACTTATTATAATCTTGTGGGTGTTGCGTTCTTATTGATCTACATCAAATAAAATGTTGTTCGATTAAAAACCGGTGAATACGCTTTTCCAGCCACGGCTCTGGCCATAGTCTGCCACCGATAAAGCCGACGTGGCCTCCGTGCGCCGATAACTCCAGAGTCACCGTGTCGGAAAGTTCATTTTCTTTCGGAAGCACCTCGGGATTCATGAACGGATCGTCATGGGATTGAATGATCAGAGTGGGTTTTTCAATATCACGCAAAAATTGTTTTGCACTGCATCTTTGGTAATAATCCTGGGCGCTATTGTATCCGTGAATAGGTGCGGTAAAGGCATCGTCGAAGTGGCGAAAACTACGCATGTTGGATGGATCGGGATAATGTTGCTTATCTGCATTCATTAAGTGGTGCTTGAGATGCATTTTATTGATCAGCCGACGCAATAGTGTTCGTTGATAAATTTTGGCGAATCCCCTGTCCATGGTATCCGCACAAATATCGAGTCGTAGCGGTACTGAAATAGCCACGGCACAGTGGATAGTTGCATCGGTTTTTGCCTCGCCCATATATTTTAGTGTGGCGTTGCCACCAAGTGAATAACCGAGTATTGCAATTTTTTGTATATTGTTGGACTTGAGGTGCTCGATCACGCGTCGCAAATCGCTGGTTTCACCCGAATGATAACCCCGTAGTTGGCGGTTCGGTTCACCGCTGCAACCGCGGAAATGCATAAATACCGCGGCAATCTTCTGACTATTACAATAATTCAGGATTCGCTTCGCATAAGCCGAATGAATCGATCCCTCGAGTCCGTGCAAAATCAGCAGGGTTTGTGGAGCGCGGGTCTCGCTCCAGAGTAAATCGATAAAGTCACCGTCTTCGAGTTCCAGACGCTGTTTGGTAACAGCTGGAACAGCCGGATGAACGATATTCGCCAGAATTGTCTGCAGATGACGGTTAGTTAAATAGCAAAGAGGTTTAAATGCACTTTTCTTGATCCTTGTCAATTCTAGCGATTGTATTTCGGGAGCTTTTTCGTTAGCCTTCACCAAATTTTTTTTTAGACCTCTTTATGTCCAACGCAGTTTTGCTCCAGATCGATAATCTTGCCTGTATTCGCGATGATCGAGTGTTGTTTGAGCATCTTAATTTATCTCTTGTTGCCGGGCAAATGTTACTGGTAGAAGGATATAATGGTAGTGGTAAAACTAGCTTGTTGCGTATATTAACCGGCCTCAAACTGCCTGACGAAGGCAAGGTATTGTGGAAGGGCATATCTATTGATCGGCTCACCTCCGACTATTACGAGCAGGTCAGCTATGTTGGCCATCACGACGGCGTCAAACGAGAGCTGACCTGTCTGGAAAATCTACGCCTGGTGCAGGCGATGGGCACACCGTCCGAACTGGATCTCGACGCGGTGCTTGATCGAGTTAATCTGTATCGTTATGGCGATACCCTGATGGGCAGCCTGTCGGCCGGTCAAAAGCGCAGACTCGCACTTGCGCGACTGTTTGCCACCCAATCGATTTTATGGATTCTGGATGAACCGTTCACTTCGCTCGATAAAGCCAGCATGGCTCATTTCGAGACAATGTTTGAACAGCATATGCAGCAGGGTGGTATTATCGTAATGACCTCTCATCACGATATTACGATGCAGAGCTCTCAGATACAGCGGTTGAATCTCTCGCAATGAATCGATTATCACTCAGTCAGGCTTTTATTTATCTGCTGCGCAGGGATCTCACCCTGGCAGTTCGTAACCGTGCCGAATTTGCCAATCCATTATTGTTTTTTGTACTGGTGATCACCCTGTTTCCGCTTGCGATCGGTGCGATCCCTGAGTTACTCGCACGTATTGCACCAGGTATTATCTGGGTCGCCGCTTTACTCGCGGCAATGTTATCGCTGGACAGTATTTTCCGTTCCGATTTCGATGATGGCTCTTTAGAGCAATTATTGATGAGTGCGCATCCAATGCCGTTATTGGTACTGGCCAAGGTTTGTGCCCACTGGCTCGTTACCGGCTTACCTTTATTGATGGTTTCGCCGGTTTTAGCCGTAATGCTGGGGATGCCATCGGAGGCACAGGGCATGTTGATGTTAACGATTTTGATCGGTACCCCGATACTGAGTTTGGTCGGTTCGATTGGGGTCGCGCTAACTGTTGGTCTGCCAAAAGGTGGTATACTGATGTCGCTATTGATATTGCCTTTGTATGTGCCCATATTGATCTTTGCTTCTAGTGCAATCGAAGGCGCAGCCGGTGGTCTGGATGTTTCAGCGCAGATCAATATGTTATTAGCCTTTTTGTTTTTGGCCATTTCCCTTTCACCAGTGGCCGCTGCGGCGTCGCTTAAAATGAGTATGAGTTAGAAATATGTTTCTGTGGTTCCATAAACTAGGTTCACCTCCGCATTTTTATCGAATTGCCGGCAACTGGCAACCCTGGCTAGGCGCATTGTTTTTAATGTTGCTAGCGGCTGGCCTCTATGGTGGGTTGTATCTCGCGCCCGCGGATTACCAGCAGGGTGATAGTTACCGCATTATTTTCATCCATGTACCGGCTGCATGGATGTCATTGTTTATCTATGTGACGATGGCTTTTTGCGGTGTGGTGATCATGGTCTGGCGCATGAAACTGGCTGAAGTGGTATTGATCAGCAGTGCGCCGATAGGAGCGAGCTTTACTTTTCTTGCACTCGCGACCGGATCTTTATGGGGTAAGCCGATGTGGGGTACCTGGTGGGTCTGGGACGCGCGCCTGACCTCGGAGCTAATTTTGCTATTTTTATATCTTGGCGTGATTGGCCTGCATAACGCGATTGAAGACAAGCGTGTTGCCTCGCGCGCAGTTGCCATCCTGACAATAGTCGGCGTGGTTAATATCCCCATCATTCATTATTCTGTCGAATGGTGGAATTCCCTGCATCAGGGGCCCACGGTGACCAAATTTGATAAACCCTCTATTTACTGGAGCATGTTAATACCCCTGTTGCTGATGGCGTTGGCGTTTCAGGTTTACTATGTATTGGCCTTATTTCAAAGTTGTCGGACTGAAATATTGAAACGAGAACGAAATAGTAAATGGGTTGAGGAACTTAACGGAGACTAATGGTGTCTGAATTTTTGGAAATGGGCGGATACGCTGTTTACGTATGGCCATCTTACGGCCTCGCCGCGATTATTTTATGGCTTAACTGGTATTTACCGAGCCGACAACACAAGCAAATTTTACAACAATTGAAACGACGTAACCGGGACAGGGCTGAATAGTATGAAACTCGCACGTAAAAAAAGGCTCGTGTTAATTGGGCTAATGGTCACCGGTGTAGGAATTGGTGTTTATTTTGCGCTTCAAGCGCTCAATGAAAACATCATGTTTTTCTTCTCGCCAACCGAAGTCGCGGAAGGCAAGGCCCCGCAGGGCAGGCTATTCCGCATGGGTGGCATAGTGGTCAACGACAGTGTGCATCGACCGGGAGATGGGTTAACAGTCCAGTTCGATCTGACCGATGATGCTAACGTTGTAACCGTACTTTATACCGGTATCCTGCCAGATCTGTTTCGCGAAGGACAGGGCATAATCGCCAACGGAAAACTGGGTGAAGACGGTGCCTTTGTAGCGCAAGAAGTACTCGCCAAACACGATGAAAATTATATGCCTCCTGAAGTAGCCGAGGCGATGGCAAATGCTATAAAAGCCAAGGAGAACAACTAATTATGATTCCAGAAATCGGACAATTTGCACTTATTCTCGCGTTGTGTATTGCGATTATACAGGCAGTTTTACCCCTGGCGGGCGCGCAGTTGGGTGTACAGCGCTGGGTTGCACTGGCAAAGCCCGCAGCACTAGGACAATTTTTGTTTGTAGCAATCGCTTATGCCTGTTTGACCTGGGCATTTATCGACCATGATTTTTCAGTGCTGTACGTGGCGGGAAATTCCAATACTAGATTACCCTTGATGTATTTAATCTCTGGCGTTTGGGGCGGTCACGAAGGATCGCTGCTATTGTGGGTGTTGATTTTGTCGGGATGGAGTGCGGCGGTAGCGATATTCAGCCCTAATGTCCCCCAGGTGATGCGCGCGCGCGTGATTGGTGTGATGGGTTTGGTTAGTATTGGGTTTTTACTGTTTATCCTACTGACGTCCAATCCGTTCGATCGTCTTTTCCCGGCGGTTGCGGAAGGCAGTGATTTGAATCCATTGCTGCAGGATATAGGCCTGGCGATCCACCCACCCATGCTGTATCTCGGATATGTTGGTTTTTCGGTGGCATTCGCATTCTCCATTGCGGCCCTGCTTTCCGGGCAAATTGACACTGCGTGGGCGCGCTGGGCTCGCCCCTGGACTAATGTGGCCTGGTTATTTCTCACCCTCGGTATCGCACTGGGTAGCTGGTGGGCTTATTATGAACTCGGCTGGGGTGGCTGGTGGTTTTGGGATCCGGTCGAAAACGCTTCTTTTATGCCCTGGCTGATGGGTACTGCATTGATGCATTCGCTCGCTATCACCGAAAAACGTGGCACCTTCAAGGCCTGGACCGCTTTGCTGGCGATATTTGCTTTCTCGCTTAGTTTACTTGGCACCTTTCTGGTTCGTTCAGGAGTTCTGACTTCGGTGCATGCATTTGCCAGTGATCCGGAGCGCGGGCTGTTTATTCTTGCTTTCCTCGGTGTCGTCATCGGCGGATCGTTGGCGCTCTACTCGTGGCGAGCACCGATGTTGAAAAGTGCAGCGCAAACAAAATTACTCTCGCGCGAAATGCTGCTGCTGTTAAATAATATCTTTTTGACGGTTGCGACGGCGGCAGTACTGCTTGGCACGCTATATCCTATAGCCATTGACGCGCTGGGCGGCAAGATCTCGGTCGGACCCCCTTATTTCAATCTTGTGTTTTTAAGCATCACCGCACCATTAGCGATTCTTATTGGTATCGGTATGCTGATTCGCTGGAAAAGCGATACAGTAGAACGCCTGAAATCAAAATTGCTGCTGCCTGCAGTCGTTGTCGTGCTGACAGCATTATTACTCAGCTTCACTTTGCCTGAATGGATGTGGCTGGCATTTGTCGGCTTACTGATGTCGTTATGGGTCGCAGCGAGTGCCTTGCTAGTGTTATATGATCGTTTCAAAAATCGCCCTTTTCTGCCAACCCTGCGTGGTACACCAGCAGGATTTTATGGCATGATTCTGGGTCATACTGGTATCGCTGTTTTTATCGTTGGCATTACTCTGACCAGCCTGTACAACCAGGAAAAGGATCTACGCATGGCTCCAGGGGACGTTTATGAAGTAGCCGGTTATGAGTTTAAATTCCTCGGTGCGCGCGATTTTGAAGTCGACAATTATATCGCAACCCGCGGTAAATTTGATGTGACTTCCAAGGAGGGTAACTTTAGAGTTGAAATGCTGCCTGAAAAACGGATTTATCCGGTTCAACAATCACCGATGACCGAAGCGGCGATTGATGCGGGAATTACCCGCGATCTGTTCATCGCAATGGGTGAGCCATTGGATGATAACGGAGCCTGGGCGGTGCGAATTTATTACAAACCGTTTATTCGCTGGATATGGCTTGGCGCTATTATCATGTCGATTGGTGGATTGTTCGCGGCTACCGACAGGCGCTATTACCAGAGATCAAAATCGACCGCGAAAGTGCCCCATGGCGCAGCGGAGGATGCTGCCTGATGCGCTTCGCAATACCGCTGGGAATTTTCATTTTGATGGCCGGGCTGCTTGGCTACGGATTAGGGCTCGACCCGAAAAAGGTACCGTCGCCACTCATTGGTAAACCGGTACCTTCATTTTCCTTGCCCATACTGCATAATCCACAGCAGCAAATGTCGAAGGATGACCTTCTGGGAGAAGCCTGGGTATTAAATGTCTGGGCTTCCTGGTGTGTTGCCTGTCGCGCAGAACATAAATACATCACGCGCCTGGGAGATATGAAGCTAGTCAAGGTTATCGGCCTGAATTACAAAGATGACCCCGAGGATGCAAGAAACTGGTTGCTGAAACTGGGCAATTCATACACTGCAAGTCTGATGGATCAAGATGGGCGGGTGGGTATCGACTGGGGTGTGTATGGTGTACCGGAAACTTTTATCATCGATAAGGAAGGCATTATTCAATACAAATATATCGGGCCTATTAATCAGGAGATACTGGATAATGAAATTGTCCCACTGCTACGCGAACTAATGAGTTAAATTCATGTTGAGACTACTGATTTTATGTTTTCTGCTTTTTTCCCTGCCATCGCATGCTGCGATTGAGGCCTATGAATTCCAATCAGCGCAAATGGAAGCTGATTACAACAAGTTGATTAGTGAACTGCGCTGCCTGGTTTGTCAAAATCAGAACCTCGCCGATTCCAATGCCGAACTTGCCAAGGATTTACGAAAACAAACCCACGAAATGTTAACCCAGGGTAAGACCCCCGATCAGGTGGTGCAATATATGATTGATCGTTACGGGGATTTTGTGTTGTATCGGCCGCGTCTGAAAACGGATACGCTGTTGTTATGGTTCGGTCCCTTTGCGTTGCTGGTTCTGGTACTGTGGCTGGTGATCCGGGTGATGCGCAAGAAACAAAAATTGGTACCGCCAACAAACGATGCGCTGCAACGCGCACAACAATTACTCTCGGATAATCAGGAAAAAACATGATCTTCTGGATCGCTACGATCGGCCTGCTGCTGCTGGCCCTGCTCATTTTAGTGCCCCCAATATTAAGAGCCCAACCCGTCGATAAAAGTAATGATCGGCAGCAACAAAATATTGATATAGCCAAAGACAAAAAAGTGGCCCTCGATCTTCAGTTGGCGCAAGCCGAGTTGAAACAGGAGGAATACGATAACGCACTACTTGACTTGCAAACAGCGTTGGCACTTGATTTGGAAAATGCTGAATCTAAAGATTCACGTCAGCAGGGGAGCTGGGCGGTGTGGATTTTAGCCGCTGTTGTTCCGCTACTGAGCTTCGGACTGTATTTTCAAATTGGCGAATACCGTGTAATCGAAAATCCCAGTATCGCACAAGCACCCATCAGTGCCCATGCGAGCAGTTCGCAAAATCAAAAATCTAAACTCACCATGAGCGATGTACTCGAGTTACTTCAGAAGAGGTTGCTCGAAAATCCCGACGATGCCGAGGGCTGGTACGTATTGGGTCGAACGTTGATGACACAACAAAAATATGATCAGGCAATACCCGCATATCAGAAGGTCCTTGATCTTGTCGGTGAAGAACCGGGTGTTCTTTTTTCAATGGCCGATGCGATGGCAACGATTAACGGAGGCTCGATGCAAGGTGAGCCGGAACAGCTGGTGAAAAGAGGTCTTGCTGTTGCGCCGATGGATCCGACCGGACTGTGGTTAAACGGTCTTGCGGCTGAGCAAAGACAGGACTACCAAACTGCCTACACCTCATGGACTCGGCTATTACCCCTGGTCGAGAGCGATCCTGCATCTAGCGCCGAGATTAATAGATTGATTAAGACCCTGGAACAACGCGACTCACAGTTAGCGACATTGTCCCCGGCCTCGTCTTCTACCACAGCCCCAACACCGGCGGGCAGGACGGTGAGCCTGTCTGTTAACCTTGACGAAAAAATGCGCCAGGGAGCCTCCCCCGATGACCTGGTATTTGTTTATGCCAAGGCGATGAGCGGCCCGCCTATGCCACTTGCGGTAAAACGACTGAAAGTACGCGACTTACCAGCCGAAGTGACTCTCAGCGACAGCGATGCGATGATTCCAAGCATGAAATTATCCAACTTTGAACAGATAGTTGTCGGTGCGCGAATTTCTAAAAGCGGGAATCCGGTTGCACAACCGGGCGACTTATTTGTTGAGATTGAAGGAGTGAACAGCAGTAACCCACCGCAAAACCTGGTTTTATCAATAGATCAGATTAAGTAAAATTAATGCCAACATCCGGACTCGAGCCCTTTATAAGCAGGACAGGGGCTCGACTTTTCGCGCCAACAGCATAATTTATCTCGGGGTGATCGAAGAAAGAGACTCAGAGGCCTGGTTTAAAATTCACCTTTAACTGGCTTCGTATTTGCCAACTAACCCTGCTTGACCGATAGCGGACCCAGCTATTTTCGTTCAATGAATGAAATTTTCTCGGGGAAAACACCACTGTTTTGATTGATTTCGTTCAACACAAGCTGCGCTATCATTTCTCTGTTAGATCGCTTGTCCATCGGCGTTACGCACCAGCGAAAGTCGGATCCGATGGTATTTCTGATCCACTGCTCAAATTTTTCCCAGCTTCCATCTAGATAGTTATCCATTCTCGTCATTTTATGAACCGCTGGTATAACAGTTTTGTTGATTGCTTGAGTAGTGCCACGTAACCCGCACAGTAGTTGTTTGCATAGCGTTAATTTTTGGCATATTCCTCCTCTCTGTAAAAATACTCTTATTCACTGCTTCGCCGTACATTATAGAATTAAAACTGGTGCGTTTGCTCGTCTGCGGTTGTAATAGAGGTAACTATCTGCCAGTTTCGGCTCTTTATCTGCTGTAAATAGTGAAAATTGAGTGTTTTTAGCGCCTGTTATGACGAGCAGGGTCAGGGCTCTGATCATCAACCCTACTGGATTGATCTTGATTATTAGCCAAAGAGCTGTCTAACCAGCCTGTCCGGGGGGGGTGACCGGGACTTTGGACAAATGCCTGTATAGTTTAATGCGCTTCGTTGAACCGTATACGCATATATTTATTGAGTCACACATAAGCGAAATGAAAAGGCATAAACATCACAAAAGTGGTTACGCCGATTAAGCTAAAAAAGTTTAATGATGCGAGATTTGTTACGCCTGCCGATTCTGTTTAGCAGTTGATTTTGGGGGGAATCGATAACCCACTTTTAGTGAGTATCGGCTTGAGACCACTGATGAACTTTGGTTTGCTGCTTTCAGAACAATATGTCCTGGAGCTACAGGTTGAGAACTGCTGGTTTTAACGCTGGCAAATTCGATAAACTCGGTGTATGTTCCGCGCTTTTGTATAGAATACCGGTATGAACGGAAAGGTCTTCATCAAAACCCATGGTTGCCAGATGAACGAGTACGATTCGGCAAAAATGCTCGATGTGCTTGCGCAGGACTGCCAACTAGTGGTCACTAAACATGAGGCAGATGCCGGGATGTTATTGTTGAATACCTGTTCTATCAGGGAAAAAGCCCAGGAAAAAGTATTTTCACAGCTCGGCCGTTGGAGGAAACTCAAGCAGAAAAATCCCAGCCTGGTAATCGGTGTGGGCGGTTGTGTGGCAAGCCAGGAGGGCGATGCGATTCGAGCCCGTGCGCCCTATGTGGATCTGGTTTTCGGGCCACAAACCTTGCATCGGTTACCGCAAATGCTTGAACAGATGGAGATATCCGGTAAAGCAGTTGTGGATGTTAGTTTTCCTGAAATAGAAAAATTTGATCATTTGCCCGCACCGAAATCGGACGGTGTTAAGGCCTTCGTCTCGATTATGGAAGGATGCAGCAAATACTGCACATTTTGCGTGGTGCCTTACACGCGTGGGGAAGAAATCAGCCGCCCACTCGACGATGTCATTGCCGAGGTGGCTACGCTTGCCGGGCAGGGTGTGCGGGAAGTGAATTTGCTGGGGCAGAATGTGAATGCCTATCGCGGGCTCATGGACGATGGCGATTACGCTGATCTGGCGCTTTTACTTCATTATGTAGCGGCGGTCGATGGCATCGATCGAATCCGCTATACCACATCGCACCCAGTTGAGTTTTCCGATAGCTTAATCGAAGCCTATGCAATGATTCCTGAACTGGTTAGTCACTTGCATCTACCGGTTCAGAGCGGGTCTGATCGAATTCTGATGATGATGAAACGCGGGCATACGGTGATGGAGTACAAACACAAGATTCGGAAGTTGCGCGAGATTCGTCCCGATATCAGCTTATCATCGGATTTTATTATTGGTTTTCCGGGTGAAACAGAGGCTGATTTTGATGCTACGATGAAACTCATAGATGAGGTCGGCTTCGACGCTTCTTTTAGCTTCATTTATAGCCAGCGGCCCGGTACACCGGCAGCATTTATTCCGGATGACGTTACTACGCAGACGAAAAAAACCAGACTAAAAGCATTGCAGGATAAAATCCTTCGACAGGCACATTTGATATCTGAAAAAATGGTCGGCACCACGCAAAAAATTTTAGTCGAGGGACAATCTAGAAAATGTGAGCAGGAGATGTCCGGTCGGACCGAGAACAACCGCGTGGTAAACTTTAAAGGTTCAGACTCGCTTGTCGGCCAGTTCATCGATGTGGACATTACCCAGGCACTGAATAATTCTATGCGAGGCGTGATTAGCGAGCAGGTTTCAGGGCAAGGGACGAGTTCGACACAGGGTGGGTGATAAAATAATTAAATCTATCGATCTTGCTAATATGACGCCGATGCAAATTGGTAATTTTTGCGGTGCACTCAATCAAAATATTAAGCATCTGGAAAGCAGGTTAAGCCTGAGCCTGTTAGTCAAAGATGACAAGCTGGTCATCAATGCCAGTCAAAACATCCCCACTGAATCCATCATTACCCTCGATCGATTACTTGCCATGAGTAAACATAATGCCTTGTCGGCAAGCGAAATAGACGAGGTCTTACATCACTCTAAGCGAGGTGACCAGGAAAAATTTGCGCGTTACTCGATCAAGCTGAAAAAAAAATACATCCATCCCAAAACTGGGCTTCAATGTGACTATTTGCGTAGTATCGCGAAAAAGGCACTCAATTTTGGCATTGGCCCGGCTGGCACCGGTAAAACTTACCTCGCCGTTGCGATGGCGGTGCAAGCGTTGGAAAATGAAGATGTCAGTCGTCTAATATTGACACGACCAGCGGTTGAAGCGGGTGAAAAGTTAGGATTTTTGCCGGGTGATCTTTCCCAAAAAGTCGATCCCTATTTGCGCCCTGTTTACGATGCATTGTATGAAATGCTTGGATTCGATAAGGTGGAAAAGCTGATTTCACGCCATGTTATCGAGGTTGCCCCATTAGCCTACATGCGTGGCCGGACATTGAATAATGCATTTATAATTCTCGACGAGGCTCAAAATACAACACCGATGCAGATGAAAATGTTTTTGACCCGTATCGGCTTCGGTTCCAGAGCGGTAGTAACAGGTGATATTACCCAAACAGACTTACCCGATAAGCACAAATCGGGGCTTCAGCATAGTTTGAATATTCTACGAAAAATTGATGCGATCGGCATTGTTCACTTCACCTCTGAAGATGTGGTACGTCATCCATTGGTACAGAGTATTGTCGAAGCCTATGACCGTTTCGAACGCGATGATTAGCCAGGCAAGAGCTAATTTTGCAGAGGCTTGATGGTTTCAATAACCTCTTTTAAGCATGCGAACTAAAATCGACTTGCAAAATGACGAGGCTTTTGCCGGCCTGCCTGACAAGCATGATTTCGAAACCTGGGTCGATGCTGCACTTATACAAAGTTTCGATAATCTCGAGCAAACTATTCGGGTTGTCGGCAAAACAGAAAGCGAGGCGCTTAACCTGCAATATCGTGCGATAGACAGGCCTACAAATGTCCTTTCATTTGTGGCCGATAACGACTATTTGGACTATGAATGCCTGGGCGATTTAGTCATCTGTGCGCAAATTGTAGAACAGGAAGCGCAACAACAGGATAAATCTCTAAAGGCACACTGGGCGCATATGGTAATTCATGGCATGTTGCATTTACAGGGCTATGACCATCAACACCCTGTCGAGGGCAAAGAAATGGAGACCCTGGAGGCTAAAATTCTGTCTACCCTGGGCTATAGTAATCCGTATAATAGTGAGTAAGGAAAACACCCTCTCCCTGGTAGCATAAGGGGGCAGCTGTCCTATTAGCAGCTAGTGTGTTCACAAACCGAGTGAGGATAAAGATGGTTGGCGCTGATAACAGTGGGTCGACGCAGGGTTGGCTAGCGAGGATGCTTAGTGCATTTGCTGGCGAACCCCAAAATCATAAACAGTTAGTGGATCTGTTAAAAAACCTGCAAGAAGATGAGCTGATAGGTTCAGATGAACTTTTTATGATCCAGGGCGTATTGCAGGTTTCGGATATGCAGGTTCGCGACATCATGATTTCCAGAGGGCAAATGATTGTTCTCGAGCATTCGATTTCTTTCGCCGAAATAATCGCAATCATCACCGAATCAGGACATTCGCGATTCCCAGTAATCGATGAGGATAAGGACGACGTGGTCGGTATATTGCTGGCCAAGGATTTGCTTCAGCGATCGGTGAACAATACCGAGCAATTTGAATTTAACGATTACATACGGCCTGCTTCATTTATTCCTGAAAGTAAGCGACTGAATGTACTGCTCAAGGAGTTCCGTCAAAACCGTAGTCATATTGCGATGGTAGTCGATGAATATGGCGGTGTTTCTGGTCTGGTAACGATAGAAGATGTACTCGAGCAAATCGTCGGTAAAATCGACGATGAACACGACGACGACGATGAGATCGATATCCAGCAGAATGGTAAAAATCGTTATACTGTTCGCGCGTTAACACCACTTAAAGATTTCAACGACTATTTCGAAACTGATTATACAAACGACGAAATTGAAACTATTGGCGGCTATCTTCTCGGACATATTGGACATTTGCCGGAGCGCGGAGAGTCACTCGCCTTAGAAAACTTAACTTTTAAAGTACTTAGCGCAGATAGCCGCCACGTCCAATTATACCAAGTCATTGATGACAGTAAGCAAAGCCCAGTTTAGCCTGGCTAATCTACCCTATGCCCTAGTTTTGATCCTGGCCACGCTGCTAGGCTCGTTGATGCCAGTGGCATTCGCCCCGGTGTCAATATGGCCGCTGGGAATATTGCTGCCTGCATTGCTCATAGTATTGGCGGATACCCAGCAATCCTGGCGTCGGGTTTTGGTTATTGGTTGGTTGTTCGGCCTCGGGTATTTCGGTTTTGGTGTTTACTGGGTGTACAACAGCCTGCATGATTTTGGTAATGCAGCACCGCTGGTGGCGGCTTTTCTCGCGGCATTAATGATTGCCTGCATGGCAGTATTCCCAGCCCTGACCCTGGCAAGCTGGAAAATTATTCAGCGCCATCTAGGTCAATCAAGCATCTGGTTATTACCGCTGCTGTGGTTTGCGTTTGAGTGGTTAAAGGGATGGTTCCTGACCGGATTACCCTGGTTAAGCCTGGGCTATTCACAAGTTAATTCACCGCTGAATGGGATAGCTCCGCTGCTTGGCGTTTATGGATTAAGTGCATTATGCGTGCTGCTAGCGGTCGCCTTAATTCGAGTTGTTAAAAATCACAGGTATCGCTATATGGCGCTGGTCTTACTGATTCCGGGGCTCGGCATGCTACTACAAAATATTGATTGGACCGAGGCGCAATCAACCTCGTTAAAGGTCACTATTGTTCAGGGTAATATCCCACAGGAAATCAAATGGCAATACGATCAGCATCAGAATATTTTTAATATTTACTGGCGCGAAACCAGGCAGAACTGGGACAGTGATTTAATCGTATGGCCGGAAACAGCGATTCCAGGGCGCTCAGAAAATGTTGAACAATCGCTGTTGATTCCGATGGCAACCGCAGCCACCGAGCAGGGCAGTAGCATCCTCACAGGTATCGTGGTGAACGAGGCTGAAAATAACATCTTTTACAATAGCATGTTGCTGTTGGGGAGCAATCAGGGTGTCTACCACAAACGCCACCTGGTGATGTTTGGTGAATACTATCCATTACGATGGTTGTTCGATTTCATGCGTAATTTTATCGACATACCCTATTCCGATTTGACCTCAGGACCACAGGAGCAGCCGCTGATGTCGGTAAATAACATCAAGCTCGGGCTGTCTATTTGCTTCGAAGACGTTTTCAGCAGAGATATCATGCCCGCTTTGCCCGCGGCCAATTTGCTCGTCAATGCCAGCAATGACGCCTGGTTTGGAGACTCGCTGGCACCCCATCAACATTTACAGATAGCACAAATGCGCGCACTCGAAACCGGTCGGCCGATGGTGCGTTCGACGAATACAGGTGTTAGCGCTTTTATTGATTATCGGGGAAGAATCATCGAAACTACCGAACAGTTTAGAAC
>CBDUSZ010000044.1:0-16698 GCA_965370015.1 uncultured bacterium
CCATTCGCTAATCCTATCAATATATAATCGCCCAGTTGAATTGTAGCAATCAGGCGATACTAATGAATCACCCGTATAGGGTATAAACATGATGTTCTTTCGTTCATCCTCAAAGATGTCAGAACGATCTGGTTCTCGCGGGCCTGAGCCTGATAGCGTGGCTTTCTCCATTAAACAGTACCCCAAAGAAGGGCCAGATTATGGCCGCTGAAACAGGTTTAAATTCGATTGATTATTACCCCTTGCCACCCCATTGCTTCAGAGAGATAGCCGGTATAGCCAGCTTTTTACCAGTCATTTACAGCCTTAAAATTGATGTTTGAGAGAAGATAATTAGATGCTTCCTTATTTGCCTTGAGCTTGACCTGTGAGCTGTTAGGTATATTCTAGATTACTAAGGACTGCTATAGGGAGAGGGCTTAAATGAGTAACAGTTTGAGCAAAGATTTGGGGCTCATCGATGGTCAAACTTATATCATAAGCAGAGCAAGTGATACTTATGTAGAAGGCTGTATCTATATAAATTCCCCCAGCGTTAGCAAGCCTCATCTCAAAATGAGAATTAAAAATGGAAGAATTCACCTTCGCGACCTAAATTCAACCAATGGCACCTATTTGATAGAAAATCATAGCCTGGTGCCCTTCGAGGAAGGATATGTGAGTTCACACCAACCCCTGGTAATAGGTGAAGTAAAGTGCACGATTCTAAGCCTGATAAAGACTGTCGGAGTTTGTTCTGCTTCAAATAATACCGCTTCTGATTCTGACGATTCTACGAAACTAGTGATGCCACCAGTTAAGGTGTTAAAAAAGACGAAGTTAACGAGGTAATTCCTGCTTTCTTTTTCTACAGATTGTTGAATCACCACTAGTGTGAATCAACTTCCTTTCCTTCATTGCAGAAGCAATTATCAAAGTTCCGCTTTGTGCCGGAAGCACTAGTTCCTGGTAATACGATGAACGTCAGCTATCGGGGAAAGCGGTCGTTCTAGAATCCTCGGTCAACGGCAGAAGTCGACCGATTCTGTTGAAAAACTCTAAAATATTCTAGACGGCAAATTTATTCTCGATATAACGAATACTAAAATTTTTTATACGGGGAGAGACCTATAACTAACGATCTCTTCCATCAGAGCAACTGGTGAGCTGACATGCCTGGTTCTGCAAGAAGTTTAGAATGTTTTGACTTTCTGCAGAAAAACAGCCCCTCAAAATTTTCGAGTTTTTCAACAAAATAGACCCTTCAGAGACATTCGCTGACGCTCGCATCAGTGACAAATTACTGTGAGCGAAGCGAGCAGTAATTTGTCCAACTGCATGCGTTTGTGTTATGGATCACTTGGGAATTTCACTTTCAAGTAATTAATGAATGCCGAACAAGATACAAGAAAAAATTTTGCATCACTAATTGTTATGTCAGGTTCTTCCATCATTGCGTGTCTTATTCCGTCCTCGTCACTCGTGTAACCATAGAATGCCGAAAAGGCCTTCTTGAGAGCGGGATGTAGCTGTCCCTGTTTTTCAAGTAATGTCAAAGCATCTCCTAGAGTTGCTTTGGGGTTGTTTGTCAACTCACGAGCCATACTTTCAACGGCAGAAATTGACTCTTTTATAGAGTTTCTATAATCCGGATTTTCTCGCCGCGATAGATGCTCCATTGCTGTCTTCAGATGGCTGTGGACGCCACTAAATGGGCCTTCCGAAACTGCTTTTTGGATCGCTTCAATTTCGACTTCATCGGTGACTGGAATAAATGT
Source organism: uncultured bacterium (assembly GCA_965370015.1). Taxonomy (GTDB): domain Bacteria; phylum Pseudomonadota; class Gammaproteobacteria. The sequence goes on from CBDUSZ010000044.1 coordinate 1,758, forward strand.
AGATTCTATAAATCGGTATCCAGAAAGCTCTCTTTCCAATATTTTATTTATTCCATTAGTTAATTTTGGATCATTTTGTGATGACAGAATATATTCTAGAAATTCGTATATTACATACCATTCTGCCCCAAAAAAATATCCTCGAATCTGTTTGAGAATGTCCGTTCCATATATAGGTCGTGAATCAATAGGTTCTTTAAAATAACTGAACCACATCTTGCTGCTAAATCCCTGAATTCTTGGGTCACCATGCTGCTTAGTTGCAAAGCCCCTTTGACTCCAAAGAAATATATCACGAACGTTCCAGAGAGAATTTTTCAGATCATCATCCATTCCTTGTACTTGAAGTACAGTATCGACCTGATTGATTCCAATTCGTTCGCTAAATTTCATGGCTTATACTTAGATGCATAACAGTTAAAATAGACAGTTTCTCTGTTGAGCGAGATAGGAAGAAACTGCCTATCTCAATATACGAGAATGGGGAATCCCTGTAAACGTCCCAATTTAGTCAATCTACATCAATTCATGAATGCCTGCTCATGGCCGATTTCTGAACAAGCGCGGATATATGTGAATGTCTGGTAATGGTTGATATCAGAAGACTTTATAAGAAAGTTAAAGGATTTACTGCCTACACTGCGCCTACATGAAATTTTTTGGGGAAATCAATGCCTCATGAAAAGCTCATAAGTCATTGATTTAATTGGTGGGCCCGGGAGGACTTGAACCTCCGACCAATGGATTATGAGTCCACTGCTCTAACCAACTGAGCTACAGGCCCTAAGACATTTCTATGTATCTGTCATTCCGGCCACCGAGCCGGAATCCATTTCACAGGTTCGTCCCAATGGATTCCGGATATGTGCTTAGCACATTCCGGAATGACGGTTCAGCCGTTTCGCCTCGCTAGATTCCTGCTTTCGCAGGAATGACGGGGTTTTGCCCCGAATGACGGTGCGATTTAACGAGTGCGAATTGTAGCGGAAACTTATTCGGCGTCAATAAAACTTCTGAGTTGTTCTGACCGGCTGGGGTGACGTAGTTTGCGTAGTGCCTTGGCTTCGATCTGACGAATGCGTTCACGTGTGACGTCGAACTGTTTGCCTACTTCTTCTAGCGTGTGATCAGTATTCATGTCGATGCCGAATCGCATGCGCAGCACCTTGGCTTCGCGTGGCGTCAGGCTGGAGAGGATTTCTCGGGTCGATTCCGATAATCCGGCGTTGGTTGCGGTGTCGGCGGGTAACAGGACATTGGTGTCTTCGATAAAATCGCCCAGGTTCGAATCTTCGTCGTCACCGATTGGGGTGGCCATCGAGATAGGTTCTTTGGATATTTTCAGTACCTTGCGAACCTTGTCTTCGGGTAGCTCCATACGTTCGGCGAGTTCTTCCGGTTGTGGCTCGCGTCCCAGTTCCTGCAACATCTGGCGCGAGATACGGTTTAACTTGTTGATGGTTTCGATCATGTGTACCGGGATACGGATGGTTCGCGCCTGGTCTGCAATCGAGCGTGTTATCGCCTGGCGAATCCACCAGGTTGCGTAGGTCGAAAATTTGTAACCACGGCGGTATTCGAATTTGTCCACCGCCTTCATCAGGCCGATATTGCCTTCCTGGATTAAATCGAGGAATTGCAGTCCGCGGTTGGTGTATTTCTTGGCGATGGAAATTACCAGGCGCAGGTTGGCCTCGATCATATCTTTTTTCGCGCGGCGGGCCTTGGCTTCGCCGATTGACATCCTGCGGTTGATTTCCTTGATTTCATGAATCGTCAGATGTGAGGTTTTTTCGATACCCTTCAGCCTTTTCTGGTGGCGGATGACTTCGTCTTTGAATTCTTCCAGGTTAGTTGCGTAGGGTTGGTCTACTTTGATGTGCTCGTCGACCCAGTCCAGATTGGTTTCGTTCGCCTTAAAAGTCTCGATGAAGATCTTACGTGGCATATGTGACTGCTTTACACAGATTTCGAGGATGGTGCGTTCGTTGGTACGAACCCGATTGATGATACCTCTCAGATTAGCCCCGAGCTTGTCGATAAACAAAGGCAGTAGTTTGATCTCCATCAGCTCTTTCACTGCCTTGCCCATGTGGCGTTGGTAGGCTTTTTCATCGTTGTCGGCAAATGCCTCCATGGCTTTGGCGAAACTCTTGTCGATTTTTTTGAAGCGTTTGGCAGCTTCTACAGGATCGGGTCCGGTATCTTCGACCTCTTCAGTGTCATCACCATCTTCGTTGGTTTGTGGAGGCGCTGGCATCGGTATTGCGTTGGGGTCTTCGTTTGGATCAACGTAACCCACCAGTAAGTCGGTCAGTTTGGCTTCTTCGGCCTCTACTTCATGATAACGCGCGAGGATCATACGCATCGTGTCAGGGTAGCGGGCGAGTGAACTCATGGCCTGGTTCAGGCCGTTCTCAATGCGCCGTGCGATCTTGATTTCACCTTCACGGGTGAGTAGCTCGACGGTACCCATTTCACGCATATACATGCGTACAGGGTCTGTGGTGCGACCAAATTCACTATCCAGTGAGGCCAGTGCCGCTGCGGCTTCTTCGACAGCGTCTTCGTCGGGCTCGGTCTCGGAATCGTTGAGTATTTCGTTGGTTTCAGTCGGTGCCGTTTCATGGACCTTGATGCCCATGTCGTTAATCATGCGAATGATATCTTCGATTTGTTCGGGTTCGACGATGCCTTCCGGAAGATGATCATTGACCTCGATATAGGTGAGAAAACCCTGTTCTTTTCCCTTTGCAATAAGTTCCTTTAAACGGGATTGTTGATCTTGGTCCATGGTGCCTCGACGATGACGGGTGAAATGCAAACTAATCGACCAGTATATAATGTATTTTTCAGATTTTGCAAGTTAATAGCCGATGTTAATTGTGTTTAGTGGTTAATTATTTAAGTTCCTGTTTTTCGGCGTCCGACAGCGTCTCGCCGCGTTGCAATTTTTCTATCAGTAATAGCTTGCGGGCTTTAAGGTATTTTTCCTGGAGGCGTTGTAAACAATTCTCGAACATGCGGTCGATGCTATCTTCGTTTTCCATCGCAGGTTGCATTGCGGCGAGCTTGTAGAGGTGTGATTCGTTTTCATCGCCCCTGAATCGGTCAAGCAGATTTTGCGTGCTGATGCCGGGTTCTTCGTGGATTCGATCGAGTAGTTGCAATAATAAATCGACGCCTGGGATATTCGTTTCTGCCAGTTCGTGAAGCGCGCCGGTAGTGTCGGCCAGCGATGGTTTATGTAGCAGTAGATTGATTGCCAGGCGGGTAGGGGTCCAGCGTTGCTCTGGTATAGGGCGAATAAATGATGACGCTGGAGTTTTAGCGTTTAGGCTCTTAATGATATTTACATCTAAATCGACTTTCACTCTTTTTTCCACTTCAGCAAGCATTCCTTCTTTCGTACTTTGGAGAGGTAGTTGATCAAGATATGGGCGTAGTCGGTGGTAAAAGTGTTCACGTTCTTCTCTGCTTGCAATGTTTGTAGTAGCCAATAGTTCGTCAAATAAATAATCTGTTACGGTAGTGGCGCTTTTGGATATATCGGAAAATTTTTCTTTTCCGTATTTCTGGATATAAGTATCGGGGTCGTGGCCATCGGGTAAGAACAAGAAGCGGGCTAACCTCCCTTCTTTTAAAGAAGGGAGACACTCTTCGAGTGATCGCCAGGCTGCTTTTTTGCCCGCGGTATCACCATCAAAGCAAAACACCAGGGACTTGCAACTGCGAAATAACTTTTCGATTTGTGCGTTATTGATTGCAGTGCCGAGGGTGGCGACCGCTGTTTTTACGCCGTGTTCGGCGAGGGCGATGACGTCCATGTATCCCTCGGTAATAAATATATGCTGGATTTGCGTGACTGCTTTTTTTAATTCGTATAAACCATAAATCTCTTCACCCTTGCGAAACACCGGTGTTTCCGGTGAATTCAGGTATTTGGGGTTGTCCTCGGCAGCGATTACGCGTCCGCCGAAGGCAATGGTACGGCCCCGCCGATCACGGATAGGGAACATCATGCGATGGCGAAATCGGTCGTAATGCTGGCCATTGTCCTTCTCGATCAGCATGCCGGATTCGGTTAACGATTTGGCTTCACCGCTAAGGTTGTTCCAGCCGGGTGGGGCGTAGCCGATAGCAAAATCTCTGGCAGTTTCGCCACTGATGCCACGTTGCTTTAAATATTCTATCGCCTCGGGGTGTTGTTTGAGCCGCGCGAGATAAAAATCGGTGCATTGTTGCAAGGTGGTATAAATCGATTCGGAGCCCTTGTCAGATTGTGGTGGTGCCTGCCCCTTTTCATAGGGAACATCGATACCGATCATTTGCGCCAGTGATTCGATCGATTCGACAAATTCCATGTGGTCGTAGTCCATTAGAAAACTGATCGCATTGCCGTGTTGTTGACAACCGAAACAATGGTAAAACTGCTTGTTTTGACTCACCGAAAACGACGACGTTTTCTCGCTATGGAAGGGACAGCAGGCCCAGTATTCCTTGCCCTTCTTTTTAAGCGGTACGCGTGCGTCGATGACTTCAACAATGTCGACTCGATTGAGCAGGTCGTCGATAAATGCGCGTGGAATTCTACCGGCCATAGGAATTATATCCCGACGGTAAAATTAAATGCGCTTTCGAGGATAGGATTTTTGTGCCGTAGCAAGGCTTTTTTGCACGGAGAATGTGAGCGTATAGCCGTATACGTGATCATTCGAGTACAAAAATAACGCCGCTACGGTGCAAAAAGACATTCTCGAATGGGCTTTTATGCGGCATTGCGTTGCAGGGTTTCTAGCAGGGAGTCAAATTCAGCGGCTTTCGGCTTCACCATCCAGATCTTGCGTTTGAAATGGCTGAAATTTTCGAGGATATACTGCCCCCACTCGCTACCGGTTTCTTCGACGTATTCCTGTATAGCCTGAATTAGATACACGCGGTGGCTTTCCATGCTGCCATCGATGATGCGATGTATGTCAATTAATTCGTTGTTAATGCGATCGATGAAGCTCCTGTCCAGGTCGAGAACATAGGCGATGCCACCGGTCATGCCGGCACCAAAATTGACCCCGGTGTTGCCGAGTATGGTAACGATGCCACCGGTCATGTATTCGCAACCATGATCACCAACGCCTTCGATAATCGCGCTAGCGCCGGAGTTGCGTACCGCAAAGCGCTCACCGGCGAGACCCGCCGCAAGTAACTTACCACCGGTTGCACCATACAGACAGGTGTTGCCGATAATGGTCGAATCCTGCGACTTAAAGTGGCTGCCTTGCGGTGGCCTGATGACCACATTGCCCCCGGCCATGCCTTTGCACACATAGTCGTTAGCATCACCTTCGAGGTACATGTTGAGACCTCCTGCATTCCAGACGCCAAAACTCTGACCAGCCGTGCCTTTCAGGTGCAGACTGATCGGGTGTTCGTCCATACCGTTGTTACCGTGGATTCGGGCAATTTCGCCCGATAGCCGCGCACCGATAGATCGATGGATGTTTTTCACCGCGTAATGGAATTCGCCACCACTACTGTTTTTGATCGCAGGTAAGCAGTCGGCCACCATTTGCTCGGCCAGTTCGCCCTTATCGTAAGGCGGATTACGGTCCTGTGTGCAAAACTGAGGTAGATCGGCATCCAGACCACCATCGTCCAGAATAGGTTGAAGGTTCAGGTTTTTCTGGCTCGTGGTTTTCCCTTCGATAGCTTCAAGCAGTTCGGTTCTGCCTATCAGGTTTTCGAGCTTATCAATACCGAGTGATGCCAGTATTTCGCGTACTTCGCGGGCAATGAAGCGGAAATAGTTTTTCACCTTGTCGGTATTACCCTGGTAGTGTAATTCTCGAAGTTGCGCATTTTGCGTGGCGATGCCGGTAGCGCAATTATTGAGGTGACAAATACGCAGGTATTTACAACCCATTGCGACCATCGGGCCGGTACCAAAGCCGAAGCTCTCGGCACCGAGAATGGCAGCCTTGATTACATCGAGACCGGTTTTCAGGCCGCCGTCGGCCTGGATACGTACCTTTTCGCGTAAATTGTTGGCGCGTAACACCTGATGGGTTTCGGTGAGACCCAGCTCCCAGGGTGAGCCTGCGTATTTCACCGAGGTCAACGGACTGGCCCCGGTACCACCGTCGTATCCGGCAATCGTAATCAAATCGGCGTAGGCCTTTGCCACGCCTGCGGCGATGGTGCCGACCCCTGCTTCGGCGACCAGCTTGACCGATACTAGCGCCTGCGGATTCACTTGCTTGAGGTCATATATCAATTGTGCCAGGTCTTCGATCGAGTAGATGTCGTGATGTGGCGGCGGCGAGATTAGCGTCACGCCTGGTTTCGAATTTCGCAATCGGGCGATCAGCGCGTTCACCTTGTTTCCCGGTAGTTGCCCACCTTCACCCGGTTTTGCGCCCTGTGCGATCTTGATTTGCAGCACTTCTGCATTTACCAGGTAGTGCGGCGTGACGCCGAAGCGTCCCGAGGCAACCTGTTTGATTTTGGAAACCCGGTCATTGTCAAAACGCGCAGGGTCTTCGCCGCCTTCTCCCGAATTGGAGCGCCCGCCGAGCTGATTCATCGCCTGCGCCAGGGTTTCGTGCGCTTCGGGAGATAAAGCTCCGAGTGACATGCCGGCTGAATCGAAGCGTTTGAGAATCTTCTCGGCTGGTTCGACCGCTTCAATGTCGATGGCCTGCCGGGGTTTTAGCTGCAATAAATCGCGCAGAGCGGTAGCGGGACGGCCATTTACAATACTGGAATATTGTTTCCATTCCTGGTAACAGCCGCTTTCGACCGCTTTTTGTAAAGTTTGAACCACATCCGGGTTGTAAGCATGATATTCACCGTCGTGGATGTACTTCAGCAATCCACCCTGATCGATGCCTTTGCGTGGATTCCAGGCTATCTTGTTGATCTGTTTTTGTTCATTTTCGATGTCATCAAAATTAATCCCATCGATGCGGCAGGTGGTGCCGGCAAAACACAGGTCTGCAACCTCGTGGTGTAAACCGACAATTTCGAAAAGCTGGGCGCCCCGGTAACTGGTTATTGTCGAAATTCCCATTTTCGAAATAATTTTGTACAGCCCCTTGTTTATACCGCGGCGGTAGTTGGAGCCGGTGTCCGGGCATTCCAGGTCGGGCAGTTCCCCGCTGCGCGTCATGCCGACGATACTGGCATAGGCGAGATACGGATAAATCGCGGTGGCGCCAAAACCCAGTAAAACCGCCATGTGATGCGAATCCCTGGCGGTGCCGGTCTCGACCACAATGTTAGTGTCGCATCGCCCGCCAGTATGGCACAGGCGATGATGTACAGCGCCGGTAGCCAGTGCGGCATGGATTGGTAGTTTATTTTGCGGAATATCCTTGTCGCTCAATATCAATATAACAATGCCACGGCGTGAGGCTTTTTCGGCCTGATCCGCAATTTCTCTGATTGCCGATTTCAGGTCGAGTTTTTGCGGATCGTAACTGAGTGAAATGGTTTCGTTCGAATAACCCTCATTGTGTAATGCCTGGAGATCAACATATTTTTGCTCCGAGAGGATTGGCGAGCTGGTGATCATGCGGTTGGCATGTTCAGCATTTTCCTTGAACAGGTTATGCTCGCGGCCGAAACAGGTTTCCAACGACATGACGATTTTCTCGCGTAATGGATCGATGGGGGGATTGGTGACCTGGGCAAATTGTTGCCTGAAACTGTCGTACAGTGACCGTCGGTGCATGGATAGAGCTGGCAGCGGCGTGTCATCACCCATCGACCCGGTGGCTTCCTGCGAATCCCGCGCCAGTGGTTTGAGTATCTGGTCGCGTTCTTCGAAACTGACCTGGAACAGTTTTTCCAGGCGGGTGAGCGTTTCGCGATCCATCGCCAGTGCCGAGAATGGTGAGTTGACCGGGTTGACACTCAGGCGCTTGAGCCTGTCGCGTAGCCACATTTCGTAAGGATGGCGCTCCTGTAATATCTTGTCGATGTCTTCCGATAGCAGTAATTTACTAGTTTCGGTATCCACCGCGATCATTTGCCCCGGTTTTAACCGGCCTTTGGCAATGACATCATCGGCCGCGTAATCCCATATGCCAATCTCAGAGCCAAGGGTAATATGTCGGTCTTTGGTCATCACCCAGCGTGCGGGTCGCAGGCCATTGCGATCCATCACACAGCAGGCATATCGGCCCTCGGTGAGGACGATGCCTGCGGGTCCGTCCCAGGGTTCCATATGCATCGAATTGTATTCGTAAAAAGCATGCAAGGCAGAATCCATGTGATCGGCGTTTTGCCAGGCCGGGGGTACCAGTAGTCGCATCGCGCGAAAAATATCCATACCGCCGGTGAGTAAAAAATCAAGCATATTGTCCATCGAGCTTGAATCTGAACCAGACATGTTGACCAGTGGACTGATTGCCTCGACATCGGGTAATAGCTCGCTTTTAAATTTGTATGCGCGGGCGTTTGCCCAGTTGCGGTTACCCTGGATGGTATTGATCTCACCGTTGTGGGCGAGATAGCGAAACGGCTGGGCGAGCTTCCACTGGGGCCAGGTATTGGTTGAAAAGCGCTGATGAAAAACACAGATAGCGCTTTGCATCGATTCATCGTTCAGGTCCGGATAAAACACCGGTAGATTATCCGGCATGATCAGTCCTTTGTAGGAAAGCACATTCGACGACATGCTGGAAATATAGTAATAGTCATTGATGCGCGTATTTTCGAGTGCTTCATGCGCCTTGCCGATTGCACGTCTGGCCAGATAAAGCGATCGTTCAAATTCAGCCGGGCTTAGTTCATCAGGCGCGTTAATGTAAGCATGGAAAATCGCCGGCAGTGATTTTAAAGCCTCTTCGCCACAGGCAGAGGGATCGGTCGGCACCTCTCGCCAACCAGCGAATTCGATGCCTTGTTGGGCGATTTTTTCTTCAATAATTGCCTGCGATATTTCTGTCTCGTCAGCGTGGGGGGAAATAAATATCAGGCTCACGGCATATTGCGCGGCGCAGGTGATGCCGATTTCGGCTGCTTTGCCACGTAAGAACGAGTCCGGTTTCTTTAATAATAATCCACAACCATCGCCGGATTTGCCGTCAGCGGCGATAGCGCCGCGGTGAGTCAGGCGCGTCAGTGCAGCAATAGACGTTTTTATCAACCAGTGGCTTGGTTTGTCATCTATATTGGCAATTAAACCAAAACCACAGCTGTCTTTTTCGAAGCTGGGGTGGTAAAGGCCTTTAAGTTTAGTGTGTGTGCTCATTATTGGTACCGAAATTCAGCGATGAAACGACCGTACATGCGCGAACCAGACTGGCTTGAGGGTCGTTACGCATTTGCCCCCTGCCTCAGAAGTCTGTCCGGCTTAACCGTTGGTAGCGAGAGAAAGCGGGCATTAGCTCGTTGTTGCAATCGATTCAGGCAGAATTGTTGCTCTGTTGAACGAGATTGACTGCGAAAAATGGCTGATTCTTACATTTCTGCAGTAGATTCGCGTTAAGCCTGACAGATTCCTAAGCAAAAGGGCAAATATTATACCCGTTGAATCAATTCCATTTCAATAATTTAGCGATAGTGCATGGCAGGGCAGGCTTGCCCTGGATCATGTGCCCTTTAATGGTGCGCCAATTTAACTGTTGGCGAGCGTCTGCTCGAGTAATTCAGGCTCGTAATCCGCGCAAACGAAGGCTTCGCCAAGTTTTTTCAGCAGCACGAGTTTAATTTTACCATTGAGTGTCTTTTTATCGATTGCCATTGCATTCATATATTGATCAATGCTCATCTCGGCTGGTGACCTGATCGGCAGAGCCGATTTTTCAAGTAAACTAATAGTGCGCTGTTTTACAGTTTCGCCGATCCATCGATGCCGCAGTGACATGTCAACCGCCATCACCATGCCTGCTGCAACCGCCTCGCCATGCAACCAGTTGCCATAGCCCATCGTGGTTTCTATCGCATGGCCGAAGGTATGACCCAGATTCAATATCGCGCGAATTCCCGACTCACGCTCATCGATTGCAACAATTTCAGCCTTGATGGTGCAGGAAACCAGGATAGCCTGGCACAACGCCTGATAATCAAGCGCTAATAACTGTTCTATGTTTTGCTCGAGCCAGTCGAAAAAACCGGGATCGTGAATAAGTCCGTATTTGATCACTTCAGCAAGGCCAGCGCTGAACTCACGCGGGGGCAGGGTGTCGAGTGTGCCAATATCGGCGATGACGCATTGTGGCTGACAAAAAGCACCGATCATATTCTTGCCCAGTGGGTGGTTCACGCCGGTTTTACCACCGACTGAGGAATCTACCTGTGACAGCAGCGTGGTGGGGATTTGAATATAATGTACTCCGCGTTGATAAATGCTGGCGGCGAAGCCGGTGATGTCGCCGACCACGCCGCCACCGAGTGCAATCAGCGTGGTCTGTCGGTCGTGTCGTTGGCGCAACAGGGTATCGATAACTTTTTCTATCGCTGCCAGGGTCTTGTATTGCTCGCCGTCATCTAGAATTATGCAGTCGTGGCGGATGTTGTGTGTTTTCAGTATTGACTGGACCTTTTCCAGATACAATGGCGCGACCGTGGTATTGGAGACGATAAGCGCTGAATTTCCAGATATATGGCGTAGCAGTAATTCGTCTTCGGTTAACAGCCTGGTGCCGATATAGATAGGATAACTTCTGTCGCCGAGGTCCACCTTGAGCGTATGTGAAACAGTCATGATTTATAGTAAATGCCCGGGTAATTGATTGATGATTTCAGATGCCAGCCTACGCGCCTGCTTTTTATCAGTTTTCACTGCCAGATCGGCTAGCTCCAGGTAAATTGGCCTGCGCTCTGCAAACAGTGCTTCGAGCCGTTCGCGCGGATTGCTGGTTTGTAATAAGGGTCTTTTTTTGTCCCGACGCAGGCGCTGCAACTGTTGATTTACGGTCGTGTCGAGAAAAATTATATATCCTCTGGCGCGCAATAGAAGCTGATTTTCCTTGCGTAAAACCGAGCCCCCGCCAGTGGCGATGACCTGGCTATCTGCACTCAGTAATTCTTTTAATGCGCTCGATTCACGATCTCGAAATCCGTTCTCACCTTCAACATCAAATATGCGCCCAATATCGACGCCGGTTCTTTTTTCGATGAAATGGTCGCTGTCCTGAAATTCCCGATGCAGTTTTTTCGCTAAAATATTGCCAATGGTTGATTTGCCAGACCCCATAGGGCCGATCAGGATGATATTTTGTGCCTTCATCTGGCTATGATACTAGAAACAATCGCAATGCTTTAGCTGTCAGGTGAAATTAATTAAGCTGATCCGACCTGGCAGGCAAAAAAAAGGCAGCCATCGGGCTGCCTTTAGAGTAACAACGGAGGAGAGATTAACGCGTATCGAGATCAGATCCCTGCAATATTTTTGGTGTGACAAATATCAGCAGCTCGGAACGATCATCTATACTGATGGAGGATCTAAACAAGGCGCCGATGATGGGTAGATCGCTAAAGAAAGGTACTCGCGTAACCTGTTTTGACTTTATCGTTTCGTAGATACCACCGAGTACTACAGTTTGGCCGTTATCGACCAGGAGTTGTGACTGTACCTGGCGCGTATCGATACTCGGTGCCGATAATCCGCCCTGGAAACTTACCGTTTCACCCACCGCGTCCTTGTGCACATCAAGATCCATAATGATTCGATCATCAGGAGTTATTTGTGGCGTGACTTCAAGCGACAGCACGGCCTCTCTGAATTTGAGGGTTGCGGTGCCATCGTCGAGTGACAGGTAGGGAATTTCTACACCCTGTTTGATTATAGCGGTGTGCGAATTTGCGGTGATTACGCGCGGACTGGAAACCACTTCACCACGACCTTCAAGCTGGGCCGCCGTCAGCTCCATCTCCAATAATGTGCCCAATGGCAACTTGGCCAGTGCCAGCGCAAAAGATCCAGCCGGGTTTAGTACCGGCAGGTTTACGTTTAAACCGTCAGTGGCGCTAAATGTGTTGTTGTTTACCAGATTGGTAACGTTATCAAGGTTACCTGTAGTAATCGCAGTATCGCCGGTGGTACCAGCGCCAAGACTGTCTCTAGTGACGCCGAAACGCACCCCCAGCTCTTTACTGAAATCGTCGTTCGCAATTACTATGCGAGATTCGATTAATACCTGGCGCACCGGGATATCCAGTTCGGTGAGTAATTGACGTACGCTCAACAGGCTGGAGTTGGTGTCTTTAACCAGCAGGGTATTGGTTCGCACATCGACACTGACTGAACCTCTATTCGACAAAATGGAATTGTCCTTCTGGTTCAGTAGGTCGGCCATTTCCTGGGCCTTGGCATAGTTCACCCGCATAAATTCAGTACGCAAGCGTTCTAGTTCCTCAACTTGTCTGCGGGATTCTAGTTCTAGTTTCTCGCGAGCGGCAATTTCGTCTGTTGGCGCGATTAAAATGACATTTCCAGAGCGGCGTTGGGCCAGACCTTTGGTTTTCAAAATGATATCCATGGCCTGATCCCAGGGCACGTTTTTCAGTCTTAAAGTCAAATTACCGGTGACAGAATCACTTACCACAAGATTTAGGCCGGTAAAATCAGCGAGTAACTGCAGTACCGAACGAACTTCGATATCCTGGAAATTCAATGACAGCCGATCACCGGTGTAACCGAACTTGGCCTTCTTCTTTTCTTCCTCCTCTTCCTTGGAAATTGGCGCCACTTCAATGGTGTATATTCTGTCGGTTTGATAAGCTAAATGCTCGAAATCACCATTCGAAGAAATGGTCATTTTAATATTGGCACCGTCCTGAATGGCGTCGATATTAGAGATGGGTGTGGCGAAATCGCTGACATCCATGCGTCTCTGTAATTCATCAGGTAGTTGCGCACCGATGAACTCGACATAGATCACGTTATTTTCGCGCCATACGTCGGTGCTTATTGAAGCGCTGGTTAGATTGAGAATAATACGACCTTCACCATTCGTGCCGCGTTTGAAATCTATATTGGTAATACCCTTGGCAATGCCTGTCAGCGCATTGTTCTGCGGTGCACTGGTGAGAGGTGTATCGGTTTGACTGGAGACAAGTGCTAATTGACCTGCTCCCGCCAGCGTCAATGTCATTTGATTGCCACTCAGGCTGGTGGTGTAGTCGCTCTTTTGGGTTAGATTCAGTACAACCCTGGTACGCCCCTGCGCCGATGCGGAGATAATGCTTTGCAGGTTACCAAGACCAACCTGCAAATTTCTTTGCCTAAGACTGTTAACCGTGCCGGCAAAGTCCAGTGCAATACGGGCCGGTTCGTCTATGGTGAAAGCGCGTGGCTCGACAGCATCTTCATCGAAGGTGAATACCAGCTGCACCGTGTTCCCTGTCATAACCGAATAATCCAGGCCGATTAATTCCCGGGCGATAGCGGCGTTAAAGACAATTCCGAGCAGGCATAGCCCGGTTAGAGAGGGTTTCAAAATTCTATTTATCATATATTTAGCATTGGACGTGTTCATGGATGATTCCTCTCACTATTCGATCAGCGCTACGGCCGAAGAACGTTCGATGTAATTGCCTAAGCCGTCGGGGACGATTTCCGTCAACTCGATTCTTTCGTCGGTAACGGAAATGATACGACCATGGTTTTGTCCCATATAAAAGCCTTCCAGTACGCGATGTACGGTATTATCGGGAGCAAATATTAGACCCCATTTGACACCGTCCTGGGTGAGAGTGCCTTTTAAACGCAGGGTATCCAACGGAAAGTCTTCTAACGGTTCACGGAGGCGATCTATATTGGGCTTGGGGCCACTGCCTATACTTGCGAGTTCTTCGATATTTTCTTCGGGGCGCCTGAAATCCACCAGTTTGAACGGGTCACGCAGATCATGCGAGGTGTATTCGAAGTTTTGATATGGCTGAAATTCCGGTATGGGATCGATACGACCGGGAGGCTGGCTCTTGATCTGTTGTACAAAAGTGCGTAGATCGCCAACACCCTGGTCGCAGGCAGCCATCAGGCTGGTTAAACACAGCACCAGGATCAGACGCAGAAGATTTACTGGACGTTCTGTCATTGCGCGTCCTCCTGCAGGTATCGGTAAGTCTTGGCGACGGCAGACATTTTTAGCTTACCTGATGTCTCTTCGTTTTTATCATCCTTTTTGATCGGTTGCAGTTTCATCTCGCTGATGGTAACGATGCGAGGTAATGCCGCAATACCACTGATAAAAGTGGCTAACTGATGAAAAGAACCAATTACTTCGAGGGTGATCGGCAGTTCTGCGTAAAATCCTTTCTTTTCCTCAGCACTAGGTTTGAACTTTTTCATCTCCAATCCGCTGGCCAAACCAGTTTGCGAAACGTCTACGAGAAGGGATTCCACGTCGGTTTTTTCTGGCAGTTGCCGTAGTAAGGCACCGAAAGTGGCGTTCATTTCAGCCAGTTGTTCTTTGTAAAGTTCCAGTTTGGCCGCCTGGCTGGCTTTAATTTTAAATTCCTCTTTTAATTCAAATTCCTTTCTTACATGGCTTTCCAGTTCTGTAAGCTGATCGCGGGTAATAAACCAAAATCCGGCGAAAATAATAGACACGCATAAAATCGTTATTACGCCCAGCCGCACTGAAAGTGGTGCATTACCAATATTATCCGGTTCGAGGTGATTCTGGAGTTCTTCGAAATTCATTAGCGAAGGCCTCCATCGTCAGCGACTTCATCTTCGTTTGTTCCCGGCGAAGTCTGCTTCACGGTCAGCGTAAAGGCGCTGATTCGATTGACTTTTATATCTTCAATTTCTATTACGGTTAGATTGGGATCCTTAAGCCATTCAGAATTGCTCAGGTTTCGCATGTAGGTTGAAACTCGAGCATTAGATTCGGCTTCACCATTCATCAGCAAGTTGCTGCCGCTCTGGGTTAAAGACAGTAGGTAAACACCGTTAGGCACGGTGCTCACGATATCAGTAACTAAATGT
>CBDUSZ010000045.1:0-16620 GCA_965370015.1 uncultured bacterium
CTGAGTTTTAGATGGTCGTGCCGGATGGCAATTTGCGGTAGCTGCGGGATGATGATCGATGGTGTTCCCAGCCTGGGTTGCAGGACGTTCCTGCGCAATTTTTATCCAAACAAGATTCGCGTGGTTGCGCTTGAACACTTCCCCATCGAGCGTGATCTAGTGGTGGTGATGGAAGATTTCATCGACAAGCTGGAGAGCATCAAACCCTACATCATTCCGAAGCAACCGCGCAAGATAGAACAAGGCGAATATTTGCAGACGCCGGAGCAGTTGGAGAAATACAGACAGTTCAGCACCTGCATCAACTGCATGCTGTGTTACGCAGCCTGCCCACAGTACGGACTCGATTCAAAATTCACCGGCCCCGGAATTCTGGCGTTAATGCATCGCTATAATGCCGACTCCCGCGATGGCGGACGGGACGAGCGCATGGCGCTAGGGCACGCCGATGAGGGTGTCTGGGGATGCAGCGCGGTGGCTTACTGTTCCGAGGTCTGTCCCAAGGGCGTCGATCCGGCCAACGCGATTAATCAAAACAAGATGGGTAGCGTGATCGATTATTTCTTCAGGTTCGTCGCGCCGGGAGAAACAGCAAAATGAATACGCAAACTGATAAGCGGCGTCCCTACATCCGTTCGATGAATGGCTGGTGGAAAAGAGACCCGTATTTCAAGCGCTACCTGGCGATGGAAGCGACTTCGATTCTGGTCGCTGTATATGCGCTGATATTGCTGGTTGGATTGTTCCGCCTCAGTCAGGGCGAGGCAGCCTACAATGGTTGGCTGGAAGCATTGAAAAATCCACTGTCCGTGGGCTTGCACATCCTCATATTGCCGGTCTTTATCTACCACTCGTGGAGCTGGTTCAAGATTATGCCGAAGACCCTGGCGTCGTTCTATTTTCGCGGTGAGAAAGTACCCCAGGCGGTTATTACCTGGATCGGAGTGGCAGTGTCGATGGCGCTAAATCTGCTCGTGCTAGCCATTCTTGCCGGGGTGCAACCATGAAACGCTCCAACGAACCAGTGTTCTGGTCATTGTTCGGCGCCGGCGGCATGCTTTCCGCGTTGATCGGTGTGGCAGTCGTTTTCGTTACCGGAATCGGGGTGCCGCTGGCACTGCTGGTATCGCCGGACCTGATGCAGTATCAGAACATGATGGGATTCGCGCAGCACTGGCTGGGTAAGATCGTCGTGTTTTCCATCATCGTGCTATTCCTGTGGCACGCCGCTCTTCGCATACTCCACATGTTGCACGACTTCGGCATTCACGCGGGTACGGTAGCCCGGCTGGTCTGCTACGGGCTGACGCTGCTTTGCACGCTAGTCACGGTTTACTGGTTGCTGGCGCTGGGGTTTTAAGCACTGATAGCGCATCATTTTCCTCCGAGTTGCAGCCAACCCGATGGCCCGAAGTCTGTTCTGGATGAATTCAGAGGCTTCGCCTAAAGTGTCGAATACTCTCCAGCTGCCGGTATTAACGGGTAATGGAACTCGCTATTGCTGGAGGGATGGTATCTACGGGAGATTGCAACGGAATGGTCGATTAAAATTCCGATTACCCACCCATTGTAACGGATAATTTGAACTGCCCCGTTGTTAATAGCAATGGTTGTAAACCCTGCTGCAGAAGCACCGAAAAAATGACTGTGGATCTGCTTCAACAGACATTTTCTTGATGTACGTCAATATGCCATAAAGCAACTCTTTTTATTATCAATCTCCAAATCATGAAATAAGGATGAGGTGTTGTCATGGCTATATCATCAACGCTTAATAAGTTTCTAGATCAGCAGCAAATCGAGTTTGAGTTAGTTCCCCATACCCCTACCAGCAGCAGCATGGAAACCGTGCGACAAGCACATGTGCCGGGTAACCGGCTGGCCAAGGCGGTTATTCTGAAGGACGGAAATAACTATTCCATGGTTGTCTTACCATCGGTCGAGCATGTCGATCTTGGCGTATTACGCAAGCAACTCGGGCATGGCGTGGAGTTGGCGACAGAATCTGATTTAAGCAATTTGTTCCCCGACTGTGCTGTCGGAGCAATACCACCAGTGGGTCGCGCCTGGGGGCTGGATACATACCTGGACGACAGTTTCCTCGGCGATGGCGACGAAGTATTTTTCGAAGCCGGTGATCACGAGGACCTGGTTCGGATAAGTGGCGACCAGTTTCAGAAACTGTTGGGGGATGTAAAGCATGGCCACTATGGCCATACTGTTTGAGCGATATTGAAAGCAGGCGCATTAGGCGCGCGCCGGCATCGGATTCGGCCTAATGTGTCAATTTCTGGTGTCGCTTCACGGCTAGCCCAGGGTATGCCATTCCGGGATTAGTTTACCGCCAGGTGGTATCGGAAGTCAGTTATCGCCGGAGGGAATTGTTCAGAGCTTGCCCTGCCAGGGTATGCGACAGGGAGTTGATGCCAGGCGGATCAGATGTGAATGAGATGAAGTGATTTTTTATCTTATTTACGTCACAATTACCGCCTTAAAAATATACCCGGGTCACGACCCGGCTAAACCCGGGGAAGTAATTGTATAGCATTGCAGAAAAGAGACTCTCGCGCCTTATCAATAGTGGCGTTGACGACCTGTTGACCTCTGGCCTGGTGGGTCTGGAAAAGGAAAGTCTGCGCGTCATGCCAGATGGCAATTTGGCCCAGACCCCACATCCGCTGGCACTGGGTTCCCCGCTGACCCATCCCTATATCACCACAGACTACTCCGAGGCGCTGGCAGAATTTATTACGCCGCCTTGCGATACGATCCCCGCGGCCCTGGATTGCCTGCGTGATATCCAGTGTTTTGCCTATGAAAATCTGGGTGACGAAATTATCTGGGCCACCAGTATGCCATGCGTGGTGGCCGGGGAGACCAGTATCCCTATTGCCAAATATGGCAGCTCGAATGCTGGGCAGATGAAAACCGTTTACAGGCGTGGCCTGGGCCACCGCTATGGGCGTGTGATGCAGGTAATTGCGGGAGTTCATTTCAACTATTCTTTTGCGGAGTCTTTCTGGCCCGTGTTCCAGCAGATAGAGAATGACAGCAGGCCTATACAGGATTTTATTAACGACAGTTATTTTGCGCTGATTCGTAATCTGCAACGATTCGGCTGGCTGGTACCCTATTTATTCGGTGCATCACCGGCGGTGTGTAAATCCTTTTTGGGTGGAACCGAAACGAATTTGGAAATTTTTGATATCAGTACTTATTACGAGCCCTTCGCTACTTCCTTGCGTATGGGTGATATTGGTTATCAAAATAACAAGGAAGCCAAAATCGGCGTCAAGGCCAGTTATGATAATCTGGATGCCTATGTTTCCTGTCTAGCAAAAGCGATCGAGACACCCTGTGCTGAATACGAAAATATCGGTGTGATAGTGAATGGGCGTCACGAACAACTCAACGCCAATATCCTGCAAATTGAAAACGAATACTACAGTACTATTCGCCCTAAACAAATTGTAGGTGACTTTGAAAAACCGGTACACGCACTCAAGCAGCGTGGGGTACGCTATATAGAGTTGCGCTCTATCGATGTCAATGCTTTCGAGCCTTTGGGCATTAACGAACGCCAGTTGCATTTTCTCGAAGCTTTCCTGATATTCTGCCAACTCCATGAAAGTCCTGTTATCAGCGACGAGGAGCGAGGCCATATCGATCACAATGAACTGGTCGCCGCCCACCAGGGGCGTGATCCGCAATTGTATTTGTACCGGGGTAGCGAAAAAATTCTGCTTCGCGACTGGGCCAGGGAAGTCATCAGCGCCATGTCCGGTATCTGCGAGGTGCTCGATAAGGGCCTGGTAGACAAACCCTACAGCACCTCTCTGGCAGCGCAACTGGATAAAGCGCATGATGCAGACTTCACACCCTCCGCACGAATGCTGGAAGCGATGCATCGTGAAGAGGAAGGTTTTTTTCACTTTGCGATGCGCATGTCGAAACAGCACCAGGCTTATTTTCAAGGTCTCGATCTGAGCTCGGAGCGACGCGAATTGTTTACCCGTCTGAGCAGAAAATCTCTACAGGATCAGAAAAATATAGAAGCGGAGAACGGCGAATCCTTTAGCGACTACCTGCAACGCTACTTTGCCCAGCCGCTATAGCTTCGCTATATAGCGCATAACCTGTCAATACATGGAGATTTCAATATTATTCAAGATCAGCGGATTGTTTTGCCTGTATTCAACTTTATGCTCGATCGCATGAATGACTTCGTGCATGAAAGGTACGCCTTCCAGTGTTACCAGGCTATCAAGGCCTCCAGGGCTAAAAACGTTAATCTCCATTAATTTATTGCCAATGATATCCAGCCCCACGAGGAACATGCCATCCTCGATTAATTTGGGGCGAACAAGTTCAGCCAGGCCTAACATTTCATCGCTAACAATAGCCCTGGCGGCGCTGGCTCCTGCGCTCATATTACTTCGAAAGTCACTGTCACCAGTATGGCGGATCCGATGAAAGGCGGCATAGTGTCCCTTGCATTTCAGCGGTGAAGCATTCATCAAAAACATTCGCGTATCGCCTATCTCGGCTTCTGCTATATATTCCTGAACGATTACGTACCCCTCAGTTGCCACCGCATCTATCATTTGATTCAGGTTGGCACCACTTTGCGGATTCACCAGGAAAACATTCCGACCCCCTGATCCGGCCAAAGGCTTGAGTACACCCCAGCCATTATGTTCTGCGATAAAGTGTTTCATCTCTGCGCGGTTACGCGTGATCAGCGTGCGAGGCCTGACTTCCCTGGGAAAGGTTTGCAAATACATTTTGTTAATGGCATGCGTCAGGCCATCAGGATCATTCAGCACAATAACGCCATGGCGCATGGCCAGACGGGCAAAGTTAATTCCAGCCAGCCTTGCCCAGGGTCGGGTATTGACGTCACTGGCCGGGTCGTTGCGTAGTAGCAGCACATCTAGTTCATCGACACAAATGCGTTCAGCATGCGCATTTTTGCCGCGTAAACTCGCAAGATAGGCATCGGCGAGTCGATATTTCTTATCTGCTACACGACGCGCATAACCATGGGCTTTGTCGTCTGGCTCGTAAGCGAGGTCCGCAACGCCCATGTACCAGATTTCATGGCCAAGATTTGTGGCTGCCATGGCAAGATGCGTGGTCGTATAATCTCCTTCTTCGGTGGCGATATCGTTAACGATTATGCCTAAGCGCATACGGCCCCCGATGTTAGTTCAAGTACCGAAACACCTCTGCGTAAAAATGCCAGTCTGTGTGGCATTTCCGGCCTGTCAAAGTATCGAGGTCTTAAAACAGCGGGTTTGAGCACCTTCCGCCAGCGTAACTCTTCTACCAGGGCTAGCTGCTCATGACTGATTTTACCGACTAATAGCATTTCCAGGTCGCCGCCGCGGGCAAGGTATGATAAAAGATTGTTCAGCCCGCGCAGGTAAACTACGTCTTTGGTATAGCCGCCGCCGCGATAAACGCGCATGGCGATGTTAAAAGCAGCCGCCTGGCTAAAACTATAATGTTGATGTAAGGCACGAAAGGTCTCGATAAACTCAGCGCCCTGATAGATATAGCGTACCGCGATAACGCGCCCCGCCAGCAGGCGTAAGCGGGGACGACTCAGCCCCCCCGCCAGATATTCTGCCAGTACGGCCAGGCCTTCCTGCAGGGACTCGTAGCCCGCCATGCCAGTATAAAACTCGCATAATGGTTGTTGCTGACCGTTATAGTAGCTAAGTACATGAGTGCCAATTTCGTGCGCTAATGTCGCCTCGACCCGCAGTCGCGGTATCCTGGCATCGCCAGCAATTAGAAATTTACCCTTCAAAACAAAAATGCCGGTGATGTCGTCATGCACTTCGACCGGGGCATAAAAATTCGCATCCTGGCTGCGGTAAATTTCTATCTCGTCGCGGGCTATTGCTGCAAACTGCTCTGCAGTAATAAAGTCACTGTCATGGTCATCGGCGAGATGTGGAGGCAGTTGTTCCAGAATGTTTTCTGTCAACGACAATAGTTCTGGCTCAATGTCACCAAACAACTGCCGGCTGCCAGACAGAAAACGAGGTGTATTACGGTCGCTAACCAGGGTAATTTGACGGTCTAATTCATCTTGCTTTTGGCGGTAAATATGGGCCAGTGTTGGATCTTCAATCCGCTCAATCGGGATGCTGAACAGTTCGCGCTTCATTAATGCCGGATCGATCGGTCTCGGGCGATAAAGAAATTCTGGAGGATTTTCGAACCTGGAGCGCTGAAATCGCCCCCACGCCTTTGGCACATTGACCGGTGTTACATGTAGCAATAAATCAAACCTTTGACTGATAGCGGCTAGCCGGGCATCAGTTTCGCCAACTACCTGTGATATGGCACGCCGCCCCAGCTCATAGAAATGCCTGGGTCGTTGCGAGGTGTGGGAATGGGCGAAAGTATAGAAAGTACGCTTCAGTACCCTTGCCAGCGCATGGTGTAATTCACGCAGTATAGATGGAAACAACACACCATTTTGTGGATCCCGGTAGATCGGGTTTAGCTCCAAACCCAGTGTAATATAATTACTTCTGGCGCCAGGCAGTAAAGGCCTGAAGCCCGGTGGATGAATGCTGTCTGCATATGTCAGCTCTACCCGGGTTGTCAGACCTTCGATATTGATCGTAAGTAAATCCGTTTCCAGTTCTTCCAGAACGCGGTGTAGCGCCGCATTTCTGGGCGCATGAATGTGAAATAATGGTGCCGGTTTATCCTCGCTCGGCTGCACACTCCATAATTCAAACAACAGGAAGGCTGCGTAATATCCACCCTGACGCCGCGCTATTTCCCTCACCAGGCGCACCAGTTCTGTATGGTGCTGTTCTTTGGAGGTGGCTAACAGGTAACTGGCTTCACCAAGCAGTAAACGCTCTGTACCGGCATCGTCTCTTTGCATGGGGCGACGATATACACAAAGAAACGGAAGTTGTCGGTCGATATGCAGGCGGCTACCATCAGGCAAATCTCGGCGCACCAGTTCGTTGCGTGCCAGCGCCGCGCCAATCTGTTTGATCAGGCTTTTGCTGATAACACTGGTTTTTGGTTTTGTTGCCGATGTGTTCAGTTCTTCCAAAATACCGGGGATAGTCGAACGTAGAGCCTCGCGGATGGCCCGGAGCTGTTGTGCATCGGCTTCACCTGTCCACTCATCCATGAAAAATTTTTTAAATTCTATGGATAATACGCAAGCAGAATTGGGAAATTTCTGGTGTATCCAACGTGCTAGATGGCGCCCTTCAAATTTGATGTTCTCGCGCACATCAAGATGCCGCCCAAGATATTCAAATTTTCTCAGGTCCGCTATAAACCGGTTGACGATGTGACCCCATAGCTTGTGATCGAGTGTGCCGGTACCGACATTCACTTCCGGGTTGAGTGAGGGGTCTGCGGGTGGCGCGTCAGGTCCCTGGCGACGATAATTATAAGCATGAATGTCAAATATGACAAAACGCTGGTAATGATTTGCCAGCCTGGTCAGTAAAGATTCAAGTTCGGCATAAAAAGCGTCATATTCCTGCAGCGAATGACCGACTATTTCATCGCTCAGTGGTGCCTTCCATAGATGTAATCCCCAGGCCATATCGGCTGAGCGATAAATGGCTTCATCGCGATCACGGTTCAGATCTACCTCGAACCTGGAATGTGTCGTCACTATCCAGCCGGGTACAATTTTAACCCAGTAGTCCGTATAGGGATCTTCCTCTCGTAAGCGGGTAGCTTCATCGAGGGCAATTAACGGCAGTAGCTCACCTCGCAGGGTATGCCCAGCATGGATAGCTGTCGCAATTATTGGGCCTTCGCCCTGATGCTCCAACCAGATTTTATTTTCTGATTTTGCCATCTTAAGGACCAGGATATGGAATCCATATCAGCAAATGCCTGGTAAACTATAATACGAAATTTGCCGATTCTTATGATCTAAATCAATTTATTACAATCCTTATTTATCTAGTTTAAAATTTCACCCACGGACCCAGGGTAATGCAATCAGGATGCATGCTTAATTTTGGCCTTTTTATGGATTTCTCAGCGCTCGCCAGAAACGTCACCGCGCGTCCGGAGCAGGGGATAGAGAATTTGCCTCACCCGGCCCCGATGCAAGACGTATCGTTATCGCCCGGCGTATTGACGAACGAAAATTCTGCCCGGTTTGGTGGTAGGAGAGCATTTCATTGGAACGCGGTATGATTGTTATGAAACAGGCACACAAAAGGATGTTGGAGGAGATCGCGACGGAAGCAGCCGCTACCTCTGTATTCACTGGCAGAGACAAGTTTGACCGCCGGGTGATGGATGCGATGGCGGCAGTCAGGCGCGAAAAATTCGTGTTGCCTAATTTTTTGGCCCACGCCTACGACAATGGGCCACTGCCAATTGCCTGCGAGCAAACCATATCTCAGCCTTACATCGTGGCATTGATGACCGATTTGCTGGATCTCGGGCCAGAATGCATCGTATTGGAAATCGGTACTGGCTCGGGTTACCAGGCAGCCATTCTTTCCAGGCTGGTGAAAAAAGTTTATACGGTCGAAAGAATTAAAGATTTGGCCGATACTGCCACCAGGCGTTTAAAGGCATTAGATTACGATAATGTTGAGACGCTTTGCGCCGATGGCTATGTCGGTTGGGAAGATAAAGCACCCTTTGATGGGATAATCGTAACAGCCACCGCCAGCCAGATTCCCCCCGCGCTTATTGCACAACTTAAACCAGGTGGGCGCATGGTTATTCCGCTAGGCTTGCCGTATAGTAATCAGCAACTGATACTGGTTACTAAAGAGGAAAATGGCACTATCGGCACCCAGTCTATTCTCGATGTTAGATTCGTTCCTCTAATTACGGAATAAGCTTTTTCGAATTATATTAAGCGCAAGCAACATTGGTTCTGTAATGGGTCGCCCAGATTCAGGTCTTATATGCTAAAGGAAACAAAGAGGTAATTAGCGTTTTGAGCACATTGAAGTATCTGTTTGACAGAAATCTGGCGTGGGCGACCGCGGTGAGGGAGAAAGATCCTGATTTTTTTAAAAGCCTGTCCCGGCAGCAGGCCCCTGAATATCTCTGGATTGGCTGCTCAGACAGCCGGGTTCCCGCAAACCAGATAGTGAGTCTGCCTCCAGGCGAAGTGTTTGTGCATCGTAATATTGCCAATGTTGTGGTCCATACCGACCTGAATTGTCTCTCGGTCATCCAGTATGCGGTTGAGGTGCTGAAGGTAAAACATATTATTGTTTGTGGTCATTATGACTGTGGCGGCATAAAAGCGGCGATGGAAAACGAACAGCATGGCCTGATAGATAACTGGTTACGTCATGTGAAGGACGTGGCCCGTTTCAACGCGGAAAAACTAAAACTACTAAAGCATGAAGAAAAGCTCGATGCGCTTTGTGAGTTTAATGTAAAGGAGCAGATGACCAACGTTTGCAATACGACGGTAGTGCAAAAAGCGTGGAATACTGGTGCCGAGCTCTCTGTACACGGATGGATTTATAACATTGAAAATGGGATCCTCAAAGAGTTGACCAGCAGCGTTTCATCAACACTGGAAGCAGAACAAAACCCTTAACCTTGAGAGATGACACTGTCCGATAATTTGAGCAATATCAAAGTGCTGGCTTTCGATGTTTTCGGCACCGTAGTCGACTGGCATGGCTCACTGGTTAAGGAAATCGACGCCCTCAAATGCGACATCGATAGCAGCGAATTTGCACGGGCATGGCGCGCTGGTTACGTGCCGGCGATGCAAAGGGTAATGTCCGGCGAACTGGGATGGACACTCATAGATGATTTGCATCGCATGATACTGGACGAAATTCTTGAGCAGTTTAACCTCACAATCTTAAGCGAAGCGCAAAAGCGCGATTTAAACAAATCCTGGCACAGGCTAGATGCCTGGCCAGATTCGGTTGAAGGATTAACCAGGTTAAAGTCGAAGTACACAATTTGCACACTGTCGAATGGCAATATGGGGCTTCTTTGCAACATGGCCAAAAATGCAGGTTTACCCTGGGACTGTATTTTATCGGCCGAGGTGTTTCGTAAATACAAGCCCGATCCCGGCACCTATCTTGGTGTTGCAAACGTATTTGATGTGGCGCCCGAAGACGTCATGCTGGTAGCCGCGCATCAGAATGACCTGCAAGCCGCGCGTAGTTGTGGCTTAAAGACTGCCTATATCGAGCGTCCGATGGAATACGGTGCTACACGCATAAAAGATATTTCTCCGAATAGCGAGAATACGCTTCATGCGAAAGATATCGTGGTGCTTGCCGATATGCTCGAATGCTAGCGGAGCCGGTGATCAAGCCAGTACAAGGCATATTCCAGTTCAAAATAACGAAAATCTGTTAACACTGGGGTATGCTATATAGATTCTGGAAATCGTCTGAAAAAAAACCGCTATGAAAAAGTTTCGCATGCTCATTACCCTATGCACCATTTTGCTGGTGTCCGGCTGCTATGATTTTACCGAAGAACTATGGATAAACGCCGATGGTTCGGGCCGCATGAAGTTTACTATTGGGCTGGCGGAAAACCTTGTCGCGATGATCGAAGGTGGCAAAAAGTCAGCTGACTTCTGCGATAAAGCGATTAAAGATAAAAATAAGCTGGAAAACAATGTTCTGATTACCTCGGTTGTGATTACTAAAAGTAATGAAGCCGGCATGCATTACTGCACCATAGATATGGACGTAATAGACTTTCGAAATTTCGGAGAAGTACGAAACAATGTTATTGAGGGTAATTATAATAATTACGAGTTTCCATTTATGATCGAGGAACTCGGTGAAGGTCGCGTTAGAATTTCACAGGATTTTGGCAATCTCGGTCGTGATGGCCCGGAACAGTCTGAAATAGAGAAAGTCGGCCAGGAAATGGCGATGGTTATGATGACGCCGATGCTTGCTGGAAAGTATATAACGGTTACCGTGCATGCGCCGTTAATCGAAACCAGTAATGGCGAAATATCAGCAGACTACACAACAACCATTTGGAAAAAACCATTGGTAGACCTCATCCGTAATCCGGATCAATCTCATAAATTCGAAATGGTTTTAGTAAAAGACGTTGGCTTGATAGACAGGATCAAGTTGTGGTGGAATTCTATTTTAGCGTAAATCGCCATAATTAGGTTTCGCGGTTCATCTTAAGTATCATTGATCTATCCACTGCACTGTGTTGATTAACCGGGCTGTCCATGAAAAAGCTAAAAAATGAAAAGGAAATGGTCAAAAAAGCAATCGCCGAGGGCGTCAAATATGGTGAAAGGCGCGGCGTGGTTGAGTTTGAGGCCACCGATTCGGCCGACGAAAAGCTGCTGTATATCTACCGCTTACTGGTCCACGACAAGGTGATACAACCAATCCCCGAAGACCAGGTTTCACAAAAATCTCTCAGACATAAACTGGCGATTTGGGCGTCAAAGCTAAAATAACGTGACCGTCACCGGCTTGGCCGATCATAAGTTTGCTTATATGTCGTCGCCTTTGGTTAGTCAGCACGGCCAATCTTGTGGTTGAAAAGCCTACCGATTGACGCGCAATAGATCATCGAAAAACCGATTACCCCTGATCGAAAAATATCGTCTCGATTCGATTAAATAAATATTTAAAGCACCCTATAATCAATGCCACTTCAGGCAGAGTCCCCGCATGTACGGAAATCGAAATCCATCGGTCGTTCACCACGCGCCGATACCGGGCGTTAAGGCGTTTGCTATGCTTTCCGCGCTGGAAAGCGCTGCCCGGGGAATACTGGTATCGGTTCTTCCGATTGCGATGTATCGAGTGTTTTCCGATGCCAAGGTGGTATCGGAAGTCTATTTTCTGATCGGCGTATTGTCATTTTTAGTTGCCCTGGCGGTGCCGTGGATGAGTCGCTTCATTCCCAGGCGCTGGCTGTATACGATCGCAACCACGGCATTAATTATTGGCTCTAGCATCGGGGCCTTGTTCGACTCATGGATACTTGCCATCGGCCTCGGCCTAAATACGCTGGCGGTGGTTGTCATTATGGTTTGCTTTAATGCCTACGTGATGGACTACATCAGTCGTTCCAGGTTAGGAGAATGTGAAAGTCTGCGCCTGTTCTATAGCGGTGCCGCGTGGACCATCGGGCCATTCCTGGGTATATGGTTAATGGGAATCTGGAGACCCGCACCGTTTATATTGTCCGCATTAGCCGCCAGTATTTTATTGGTCGTATTCTGGATGTTTAGACTCGGCAATGGCAAGGCCATCCAAAAAGCCAAAGCCACTGCACCGAATCCCTTTGCCTACCTGTATCGGT
Source organism: uncultured bacterium (assembly GCA_965370015.1). GTDB lineage: Bacteria > Pseudomonadota > Gammaproteobacteria. Next base: position 12,307 of record CBDUSZ010000045.1, read on the forward strand.
TCGTGCGCCAGCCACGTCTCGTAGCTGGTTGGACGTTTGCGGTAATCAAGGCTTGCGCCTGGTGGGTATACGTTGTTTACCTGCCCATATACGCGGTAGAAAATGGCTATAGCGAGCAGCTAGGCGGCCTGCTTTTATCCCTGTCGAATGCATTTCTGTTTCTCACGCCACTGATGTTAAAGGCGATGCGCGGTCGTGTCCGTAAAGCCATAATTTTGGGGTTCACAGCTAGCGGAATTTTATTCTTGCTGGCATCGCTCGACTTTGCCGGGCCTGCGATTGTCATCGTATTTCTGGTCGGCGCATCGATATTTTTGATATTGCTTGATATGAGTGCGGGCCTGCCATTCCTGATGGCAGTGCGGCCCTCCGATCGAACTGAAATGGCCGCGGTTTATTCAACCTACCGGGATGTTTCGGGTGTGCTGACGCCGGGTACGGCGAGCCTGCTGCTGATAGTCGCACCCCTGCATTTCATGTTCGGTCTGACAGCTATTAGTCTACTTGGCTGTGCCTGGTTGGGGACGAAGTTACACCCACGACTGGGGGGTAAACGTTTTACTCCAGTAGCAAGCGAGCAACTTGTCGAAGAAGTTTAGTCCTGTTTTAATTTATTCCGCAAACATGCCTGCAATCGACCGAATTAAGCCGTTTTCCAGCGCGGGCAGGGCATCTTCAAATTTAAGGTTGACCTGATTGGCGGTACTGACAATACGCGTGTGGTAGGTTTTCCAGTCAACCGAGGTCTTGCCTGACGATTGAGTCACCGTGGTACTACTGCCTTGCGTGTTATTTTCGCTTTGCTGCTGTGTGACGATTTCGTTGACCCGCGGTCGTTCGCGAACCTGTAAGTCGGTCACCATGGTAAATAGCGTGTCATCCACCATCGAATCGATGACTATGCCAGCCAGCGCCCCAAGCACGATGCCCTTGCCAGAATCCGAACTACTCGAAACCGCGCTACCGATTGCGGCCCCGCTAAATCCGGCATTGAGATAGCTGTCGGCTGCCTTCTGATCAACTTTACCCACCTTGAGAATATTCGCCTGCAGCATAAAATGAGCAAAATCCGGATCGTCAGTAATGCGGTAACCGCTTTTGCTAAGGCGATCGATGATTTGAGGTTTGATCTTCAAATCCTTGTCCGAGGTGTTGCGAACCGATATAAATATTATGCGTTTTGCGGGACTTACCGGTTCCAGGAAAATCGACTCACTGGCCTTGGTTTGAACATCGAGATCAGCCTTTTCGAGGCTGGTATGAACTGCGCTACAGGCAACAAGTACCAGGGAGGTTGTGGCAACCAGCGCGAACTTTACTAATTTGATCGGAGTGGCATGTTTCATAATATCCGTATCTCGCAATAAGTTAATGTAAGTGTAGATGACTGGGTGTAAATTTATTTGGTAGATAAAACGCAATAAAGTTTCATAAATACGAGTCCTGACCTACGATACCACTTACAATGGGTATGAAAACCTATTTTGAGTAATATTCCGGTCAATATCAGGAATGGGCTCTGAACTTGAGACAAAGCGATGGAAACCAACGACAAACTAGCAGTGCTTATAGACGCCGATAATGCTCAACCAGGTATCGTCGACAGTTTAATCGCAGAAATTGCCAATTACGGTGTGGCTAGCGTTAAGCGGATCTATGGCGACTGGACCTCGCCAGGCCTGAAAGGGTGGAAAGAAGTATTACTGCAGCACTCGATTCAACCCATGCAACAGTTTGCCTACACCAAGGGTAAAAACGCGACCGATAGCGCGATGATTATCGATGCAATGGATTTATTGTATACCGGTAATTTTAATGGCTTCTGTATAGTTTCCAGCGACAGTGATTTTACCAAACTGGCGTCCAGAATCCGGGAGACCGGGTTACTGGTCTACGGCTTCGGCGAAAAAAAGACACCTTCTCCGTTTGTATCCGCCTGTGACAAATTCATATTCACCGAAGTACTTCGAGCCAAAACCGATGAAAGCGAAGCCATTGTGAAGAAATCGAGCAATGATTTAAAACAGGATACGCGACTGGTAAGCCTGTTACGCAATGCAGTAGAAGCAGCCTCTGACGAAAGCGGCTGGGCTCAACTCGGCCCGGTAGGTAGTAACATAGCGAAGCAATCATCCGAATTTGATCCGCGTAATTATGGTTATGCTAAATTGGGCGGACTGGTTGCCGCGACCAAACTTTTTGACCGGGAAGAAAGGCAGGTAGGCAGCACCAATTCAAAGGCCATATTTATCCGTGATAAACGCAAGAAATAAAGTGTTTCTAAGGTAGGGCCGAATTCATTCGGCCAATAAAAAACCACCAGGCCCGTAGGGCGGAATTCATTCCGCCAACAATAACCATCGAAAACAAAAATACCACCCCACCTGGCATCACGAACAGGGCTAATATGAGCCCATTGCATGTATCCAGTCGCGTCAGGACCTATACGGTAAGCTCCCACCCTATTAATTTTGAGTAAACCCTAAAAACAATATGGAATTAAACTCGAGTACATGATAACTTGTTGAACTTACGATGGATTTAAAGGATCCGGTGTGCCAACAATGGGCAATAAGGGAATTTTCCAAAAAAATTATAGGCGGGAACTTCCTGTAGTTAAATACGGGAAGTTCTCGCCCATTTAAGCTGTTATGTGGCTGTGTGGCAAAACTCTATATCTACTTCGAAAAGGTGAATTCGAATGTGGAATTATATTTATTATTCACCATCAAGACCGAGAAATTAAAAATGAGTAAAGGTACTGTTAAGTGGTTCAATGCTGCTAAAGGCTATGGTTTTATCACGCCCGAAGATGGGGGGAAAGATCTCTTCGTTCATCATTCAGAAATTAAAAGCGGCGGCGAGTACGCAACATTGAATGATGGTCAGACCGTTGAGTTCGAAGTCGGTCAGGGTCAGAAAGGCCCCTGTGCAAATAATGTTGTGCCTGTCTAAATGTAACGCACATAACCAGGCCGCCAAGCGTCGCCAGAAAGCTGGCTGGACCTCGCTTCGCTCGTCCGCTTACGGCGGGCGTTAGCGTGAGGAAAAAATGTGGAGGCCATTTATGACAAAATCAGTGAAGGCTACGACACAACAAGAAAAGTAGATCCCGAAATACTTTCCACGTTAAGCCAGCTCCTTGGTATCGAGGCAGGAAAAAATTATCTCGATATCGCATGCGGAACTGGTAACTATACAAACTGCATATCGAGGTTTGGTGGAAATTGGTTTGCATGCGACGGCTCTGAAAAAATGCTTTCCGAAGCCAGGTTGAAATCTTCGGATATAAAATGGGAGAAAAGTGACGCTGCAGATTTAGGATACGATACTGACTTCTTCGATGGTGCTATATGCTCGCTCGCGATTCATCATTTTTCTGATTTAACGCGCCCATTTTGTGAAATTTCCCGGGTACTAAAAGCGGGAAGCAATTTTGTTATCCTCACATCAACCCCTGCACAAATGCAAGGTTATTGGCTTAATCGCTATTTCCCAGTGATGATGGAGAAATCATGTAAGCAGATGCCAGGCCTTGAAGTGGTCGAATCAGCTTTATTGAAGGCCAACTTTACAATCAAGACGACAGTACCATTTTTTATTACACCCGGCCTCAAAGATTTCTTCTTGTATAGTGGTAAACAGAGGCCAGAAATGTACTTATCGAACAATGTACGTAACGGTATCTCATCCTTTCACAATTTTTGCTCACAATCTGAACTAGACCAGGGACTAGAGGACTTGCAGAGGGATATAACGTCAGGAGACATTAAAAGTATTATGGAAAGCTACGAGAGTAAGAATGGTGACTACCTTTTCATATGCGCGACCACACGCTAACCAGCGCCTCAAATAGACCTCGCTACTGCTCGGCGATTTAGGCCGGCGTTAGACCCACAATAGGAATATGGTAGAAGTATCTGATATTGCTAAAGCGTTGGATGCGTACGGAAAGGCATACGAGCTTTTATGGAAGCAAGTTCAAGCGAATCCGAATCTGTTTCCAAGTTGCGCATTGACATCGGGAACTATTGCAAAGTTTTTCACAAAAAAAGAAATGGGTCGGTGACAAATGATAATCATTCTCGAATATTACCGACCCCTATAATTGATTTTGTCATGAGAAATTGGTTTTCAAAAAGCTTAGGTGACGGGATGTTGGCTAGTGAACCGTTACGCCGATTGGAGGCACTTCTCCTGGCACGCTATGCGAACGCTGGCAACTCCAAAGAAATGGCGGCATTTATTCGGCATGAATCTGAAGGGCGCCTCCATTGTGATGTCAAAGTTTACTTCTCCCCCGCATCGGTTGTC
>CBDUSZ010000046.1:0-16602 GCA_965370015.1 uncultured bacterium
CCTGAGTGAATCGGGCATGGCTACAATGAGTTGACGTACCTGCTCAATATTTGCCTCATTTAATGTACCGATCTGGTTAATCGCCGCTGACGCCGCACTCAGAATAGCTGTTTTTACCGCTATTTCTGCCGCTGCCTTAGAAGAAGCTGCCGCCGATTCCGGTTTCGATGTCGCTTGCATTTCTGGTTGGCGACTGACGAATTTTCCATCCCAGCCCGGATCGAGAGCTTTTATACGTTTTTCGAGTGGAGGGTGAGTGGCAAACAAAGATTGCCAAAAACTACTGATACCATTCGCAAAATAGGCATGGCTATATTGAGTTGCGGCGGGATCTTCGATAAACGAGCCCGAACTTGATCCACCAATTTTTTTCAATGCCCCGGCAATGCTGTCTTTATTACGCGTGAACTGAACCGCTGACGAATCGGCCAGGTATTCGCGCTGTCGGCTCACCACCGCTTTTATCCACTGTCCAAAAAATGTCCCGGCATACCCGATCACCATCAAACCTGCACCCAGTACTAGAATTGCAACCAGACCACCCCCGCCTTTGCGGTTGCGTGATCTCCCCGCAAAACGCATTGAGCTCAATATTAAATATCCGATTGTACCTACCAGCAAAATGCCATGCAATACGCCGATTAGGCGGATATTAAGCCGCATATCGCCGTTGAATATATGGCTGAATTCGTGCGCGATCACCCCCTGTAGCTCTTCCCGACTCAACTGTGTTAGTGCTCCGCGTGTCACCCCAATGACCGCGTTGGCCGGGGACTGGCCCGCGGCAAAAGCATTGATCGAGTGTTCATCGAGCAGATACACTTTCGGTATTGGCATACCGGCCGCTATCGACATCTCTTCGACCACATTGAGTAGCTGTCTCTGCTGCAAATCGTTGGTACTTTGCGGCACTAATTTACCGCCTAGCATCTCGGCGACAGCAGTACCACCTTTGGACAGGGACATGGTTTTAAACAGACTACCGCCAAATATCAGCAAACATACTCCGACGCTGACCGCGACAAATATGCTCAAATCAAAATAGTTTTGCAGCTCAGAGGCGGAAAACACGAAATATCCAGATTTCAAATAGGCGAGCACGGCGAGTAGTAGCAGATTAGTCAAAAAGACTAACCCGGCGACTGCCAGGATAAACAGTACGATCATCCAGGCCGTATTTCTACGAGCCTTATCCTGTGCTTCAAAAAAATTCATCGGTTTTGCATTAAATACCAGACATAGACACTAAAATGATATTTTTGGTGCGTGTTGAATTTCGGCGCTATCTTCGAATTCTAGCAGTGTTGCATCTTTACCGTGCCCGAACATGCCGGCAAATGTATTTTGTGGGAACGATTGCTTATAGACATTGTATTCCATCACCTGATCGTTAAATGCCTGCCGGGCAAAGGCAACCTTGTTTTCCGTGCTGGTCAATTCTTCGGTAAGCTGCATCATGTTCTGATTGGCCTTCAAATCGGGATAAGCCTCCACCAGCACATTAAAACGACCTAAAGCACCGGCAAGATTACCCTCTGCCTGCCCCAGACCTTGCATAGTGGCGGCATCACCTGGATTACTCTGTGCGGCAGACAGATTATCAGATGCCGCATTACGCGCCTTGATTACCGCATCGAGGGTTTCACGCTCATGCTTGAGATACCCCTTCGCAGTTTCTACCAGGTTGGGGATAAGGTCATAGCGACGTTTAAGCTGCACTTCAATTTGGGAGAATGCGTTTTTAAAACGATTGCCTAATGCCACCAGGGTATTGAAGATCGAGATGACATAAATAACGATAGCGCCAATAATTACGAGCGTGATAATAGTTGATATCTCCATACTGCCTCCGGTCGGGCGTGTTGCGAATAATCTAATTTATGAGCATAGCAAACTATACTATATTCGGCATTATTTCCTACTTCATGTGATGATAACAGCTGCAACCAACCGGTTATTTATGGATTAAACAACCAGTCCCGCGGACCACCGATTTGCGGCCTGAAATAACAAATCATGCGTCCATCCGATGTAGCCCTGGCACCGCCTCGCCAGGGTGCGACACCGTGTAACGCGAGTCGGTGAAGCAGGTAAGCCTCGCCCGGTCTGGCGTAAATTTCAACTCGTTTACAACAGTTGAAAATCTTCTCCCGAACATCGTGGTATACCCCGGTGATATCCATTTCACCCCACTGATCCGCATGTTTTCCCTGAAATACCTGGCTAAAAGTTTCGCGGATTAATTCGTGTGACCTTTCCCAGACTACAAGGGGTGATGCACCGGGACTGAAATCAACCATCGGAATACCGACAATAAAACCATGAGGCTCGCGTAAATGTCTGCGCCTCTGCGGACCCTCGGGTAACAGGCCATCGACATGCGCTGCATCTCGATTTCGACGATAAGCAAAAGCGGTCTCGGATTCACCACACATCGGTTGTGGATAGCCAGGATAACACACAGATACCTGCGCTTGATCCCAGTCGAAACCACCCAGGCCGAGCGTGTCATGAATGAAATCGATTACCTGCCCCTGTATTGGACCACTCGCACCAACCGCGCCGTCGACCAGGTTAGGCAACACATTAACACCGGCAAACCAGGTGCCGCCACATCGTAACCACTTTGCATTTTGCTCTGCAGAGACCATTTTACGAGCATCGGGTAATGCGTGGCTAATCCACCGCGTGAGCATTTTATCGTAGTTAAAACGACACCAGCCTTTATCGAAAAATTGAGATATGTTCATCGTGCCATTGCGCAACTATGCGTCGATGCTATCATGGATCGTATTATTTTATCTCCACTATCAGAGGCTAAAATTTCCAGGCACCGGTGATGAATGAAGCTATAGAAAATAAGATATCCAGCCTTGAATGCTGGCACTCAGCGGTAGAAATTGAACCGCTGGATGGCGGCATGACCAATCTAAATTTCAAAGTCACCGATGGCAGCCAGCAATATGTCGTTCGACTCGGTGAAGATGATCCGATACATTTGATATCGCGTAATAATGAAGCTGAATGCTGTCGCGCCGCTTTTCAAATTGGCGTTTCTCCGGAACTAATCTACAGCGAGCCGGGCTTGCTTGTGGTTCGTTTTATTGAGGGCAAGGTTTTTACAGAAGCTGACATCCGGGATAACGATAATCTCCGGCGTATCATCGATCTGCTGAGGCGCTTTCACCACGGAGTCCCACAGTATTTTCGACAGATTCCGGTGATGTTCTGGGTGTTCCAGGTATTGCGCCACTACCAGCATTTGTTAAAAGAGGGTAATAGTCGACACCGTGATCGCCTGCCCGAACTCACAGATATTGCTGCGACACTCGAAAAATTAGTTGGTGAAATCGATATCGTATTCGGCCACAATGATTTGCTGGCTGCTAATTTTATCGACGATGGTGAGAAAATTTGGCTCATCGATTTTGATTATGCCGGGTTTAACAGTCCATTGTTCGATCTTTCAAATCTGGCCTCGAATAACCAACTCACTATCGATCAGGAGATAATGATGGTTGAGGAGTATCTCGGATGCTCTAAAGACCGCAAACAGTGGCGTAGCTATTATGCGATGAAGTGCGCCTCGTTATTGCGCGAAACCCTGTGGTCGATGGTGTCAGAAATTCATTCTCTACTGGATATCGATTTCCGCGCATACACAACGAAAAATCTCGAGCGTTTCGAACAGGCTTTCGAGGAATTTCGTCGAGAATATCAATAACCTTAAACCTTTGGAACCCCAACCGATGCAACTCGATATTAATTTCGTTCGCCAACAATTTGACCAGCTGCAAGATGAACCTGAATTTGTGTTTGCCTCTAATGCCGGTGGCAGCTACGTGTGTAATCAGGTCAACGATGTACTCGAACACTACAACCGACATACGCGGGTGCAACCCTATTCTCATTATGGCTCCTCCACCGAAGCTGGCGAAGCGATGGAACGGGCAAAACAGGCATGGGCCGCAGCACTGAACATTGATCTCTCTGAACTCACCATTGGACCTTCGACATCAATGAATACCTATGTGATGTCGCAGGCGATTGGTGACCAGTGGCAAGCCGGGGATGAAATCGTGGTGACTAATCAGGATCACGAAGCCAACAGCGGTGTCTGGCGTCGTAAAGCCACCGCTAAAGGTGCGACTATCCGGCAATGGGAAGTCGACACGCAAACTGGATTGCTCGATACCGATGCGCTAACCGGGTTGCTAAATGACAATACTCGCTGGGTATTTTTTAGCCATTGTTCTAATGTTGTGGGCACCGCGAACCCGGTCGCCTCAATCACAAAACTGATCAAAAAGCATTCGCCAGCCAGGGTTTTTGTCGATGCCGTAGCCTACGCCCCGCACCACATATCTGATTTGAAGGCTCTTGGTGTTGATGGCTATGCATTCAGTCTTTACAAGGTTTTTGGCCCGCACCAGGGCATCATGTATATCAACCGCGCAATCCATGCCGAACTGGGATCGCAGGCACATTATTTTCTAAGTGGCGATCCGACTAAGGACTTCAACCCGGCCGGGCCGCAACACGCCCAGGTAGCCGCCTGTGCCGGTGTGCTCGATTATTTTGATCTGCTATACAAACATCACTTTGGTAATAGCGATATTGACTGGCCGCATAAACTAGGCGCAATTCACGATTTGATTCTTCAACACGAAAATATGCTCGCGGCACCGATTCTTGATTTTCTCGACACTCACCCCGAGGTTCGGCTAATTGGTAAATGCAATGTTAACGATGGCGACCGTGCACCGACAATTGCGTTCAAACCTCTGCAGCAAAGTTCGCAATCGCTGGCGAATCGCCTGCAGAATGCCAGCATCGGTACCGAGAATGGTAATTTTTATGCGCATAGATTAATCACTGATCTCGGCATCGATGCAGACGATGGTATCGTGCGTTTATCGCTGGTTCACTACAATACACAGCAAGATGTCGAGAAAATATTGCGCGAACTGGGTCGGGTGTTGAATTAGAGGCTCCCTGCAACCTGGGCAGAGTTGGCGCTAGCAGGCCGCTGAAAATTCTGCAATTACCAATTACGGCCAGTCTCCGGACCGATAACGCTGATACTTTGACAACCTATTCGATTATTAGCGCTATCATACCTGGCGGGTTACGGTAATACCGCATCGCCGACATTCGTCCTTTTCTACACCACCGGTACCAAATCCAAAAGATTTGCTAACCACTCGAAAATCATGAAATCCAAGCCAGCAAAGGAATCGGCCAAGTAATGGTGGTAGCTTTATCATATCAGTCGCTTCATCTTGATCAATATACTCCCTATTTTGGCGTTCGCGTAGCATCTCTCATCAAACCATCTTCAAGCTTGCGTTAATTTTGTCACTTAGCTCAAAACCTGCATTAGTGGATAGTTAGCGTGTTGATTGTCAAACGAAAAGCGGCACGGCAGAAAACGTTTTCACGCAGGTGCTTAATTTGGTGATATCCCGGAGCAATACCAGTTTTGCGCTGGCGCATTTCCTCGGAAAAGTGTATCAGCAGACAGCGAAAAAGGAATAACAGTGGTTTCTACACTCTCTACTATAATTATGTGCTAGGCCTTTACAAATTGCAGAAAAAACGGCAGAGTAATTCGTCCTAAATACAATAAATCTCTTCTTTACAAAGCAGGAATATATGTTGTTTTATAGATCCCTCATGCAGACTCTCGAGTGCATTAAACAGGTGAGCACTCCACCCAAAGAAGTGCTGAAGGGCATTGACAGCGATATTATCGAGGGAGCCTGTGGAGAATTTTTTTCGACGGCGTTTTCCGTAACGGGGCAGGTTTTCGAACGACGGCAAGTGGCATAATGTCAAAATCGACGACTATAGACTCCAGCAGATTATTCAGGGACCTGCAAAAACCTGATGCTTCCCATGGGGAAATAATCGGCCTTCTCGGCTCGTATAAACACCTGCTAAGGCCGGAAGATATTATTAATCACGCCCTCAAGCTGGATTCGCATTACGCGATACAGCTATTAAATCTTGTCGAAGGTTCAAGCCTGCCGATCGATTTGTCGAAACTAAGTTTGCAAATCGGCAACTATGATAATCCAGAGTTCAAAACAATCTTGTTGCGTTATTTTGGTACCGTGGAACAGCCGCAAATCGCACTAATGTTAAGTCGTTTTTTGACTGATTCGAATAAGGTCGTCGTGCTTCAGGCACTACAGGCACTAAATCGATTGCCAGTCAGCTTCGATGCCTCGATGATATTGCCCTTCATTGAATCCATGTCTAGCGTCGAGCAGGAACTCGCTTTAGCGATAATCGACAAACAGGCGAATGCCAGTCTGGTTCCGCATTTATCCGCTTACCTCACCGGAAAATCAACTGACAGAAACGACTTCTTTGGCAAGATTATTGCCGAGCATACCGATATAGAGAATTTCGAATATTTTTTGCAACGACTTAATATCGAAGACGACTGGACGCAACAACAGTCAATCGCCTGTTTACAAAAATTTTCCAACGAAAACCTGTCCGAGGTCGCGAGAAAACTGGCCAATCACAAACAGGAATTTATTCGCAATACAGCGCAGTTGCTAGTGATTAATCTGCTAGATGACAAGGATATCAAAAAGATTGCCGAATTTGCGCTAAGTGATAACTGGCAAGCGCGGGCGCGGGCGGTGCAGTCGCTAGCCAAATCGTCAAACAGAGCGTCTATTCCAATATTGAAGAACGTGCTCGATCAGTGGCCCGACACCTCGGTACTTGTGTTGAGAGCGGTCAAACAGCTCGGTTTCAGCAAGGGGCTAGAAATTGCATTCGAATGCCTGAAGAATAGCGAAGCAAACGTCCAACGAGCCGCGCTGGAGACCATCATTGCCTTAACCAGCGAAAAACATGCCAGCAACATTCGCGACAATATTCAGTGGAATATCCCGGCATTGACCCATGAGTTAAGGGGTTATGCCAGGCAACTCATTATGCAGCTAACGAAAGACTATGGATTATCTGTGTTGGAAACTGACGACAAGCCAGTCGCAGGCGGCGGATTTGTCGAAATCCCCAAGACGCAAATTGTCAATCCCGAGGAAAATAAATCACTGCTGGATACGCTCAAGCCGGGCTCCGTATGGATGGATCGATATCATATTAAAAAAGAAATTGGGCGCGGCGCGATGGGCCGGGTGATGCTGGTCGAAGATGATATGGTAGACGAGTCACTGATAGTGAAATTCATGCTTCCTGAACTTACTATTGACAAGCAGTCCACAGAGCGTTTCAAACGAGAAGTTAAATATGCACGAAAAGTGGGGCATCCCAATGTCATTCGAGTACACGACCTGTTGCTTAAGGATGATGTCTGCGCCATATCGATGGAATACTTCGAAAGCCGAGGCATGGAAGTCATTCTGCGCGAGCACAAATTCTTTGACACCCGTGATGGATTAAAAATACTCTATCAAATTGCCAGTGGCATGGCTGCGGCACACGAACAGGCGGTAATACATCGCGACCTCAAACCGAGCAACATACTAATCAACGATTCTGGCCATGTAAAAATTGTTGATTTTGGCATTGCATCAGCAAGCACCTCCGCGGATTCCACGCTTACCCAGACAGGATCCATCATTGGCAGCCCGGCTTACCTGTCCCCGGAGCGCGCCAAGGGAAAGGAAGCGGATGAGCGTAGTGATATTTACTCTTTGGGTATCGTTGCCTACTACATGTTTACCGGTCAGTTGCCCTATAGCGGTAAACCCATGGAGGTCCTCGCGCAGCATCGTGATGGCAAGGCCCCCCCGATCAATGAAGTTAAAAAATCGGTCCCTGCTGAAATTGCCCTGCTAGTCAGTAAAATGACCGCGGTTAATCCGGAGTCGAGACCGAAATCCATGCTTGCCGTACGTAATGAGATTAAAGGAATACTCGATTCAAAATAGACACTTCCGCCGCAACGGTACCGCGATCAACAGGATATAAAAGCAAAGTATGGTCAGATTAATTGAGACGCGGAATGACCTGACCCGATTCTTATCTGATAATTATGGACTGCCAGCTTGAATCAATTCCCGAGATCAGATCGGCACAACATTGTTTGCACATGGACCTTTCTGGCCTTCTCCTGCTTCGTATTCTACTGCCTGACCTTCATTAAGCGTAGCGTACTCATCACCACTTTTAATTTCTGAATAGTGGACGAATAAATCTTTTCCGCCGTCTTCGGGAGTAATAAAACCAAACCCTTTGCCCGCGTTGAACCACTTTACTGTGCCTTTAGTCATAATGCCCTCATTAAAAATATAATTGGTTGGTTGCGATATTCCGCTCGCGTATTGTACTTGTTAAAGCTGCTTCGATGCGAAAAATAAAAATATCTAGCTTGTTTAGACCTGGGTACCCACTTGTGACTCAGACTATAGCAGTTACTGGAATTTCTATAGATTGGAAACTACTTCCCGAGTCCGCCTCCTGATTAATCCACTCACACGACCCACTCCCTGGTTTTCACTGGTATCGAAGTTGCATTGCGAGAGGTATGCCAGTTGGCCCATCTATAAGAGTAATGGGGTACAGGGTTTTGACGACTAAAACAATGAAATGGATAAATGAAATTATAAAGTTTGGTTAGCAGATACCTCAATCATCGAACAAGCTCACCGCATAGGCGACACTGTGGAAAAATTTTTCAGATAGGCATATTATCCGCTTCAATTCCTGGAGTTACTCGTATGCCTTCTATCAAAACAACTTGTATCGGTGCCTACCCGAAGCCCGACTACGTGCCTATAATCGACTGGTTCGACCAGAGCGATGGAAAGGCGGATTTGACCGCAAATCGCGCAACACAAAGTTACCAAAAACGACTCGCCGAGGCAGGTGATGAGGCGGAATCATTATTTGTGCAGGCGGCCGCCGAGGTGATTGCCGACCAGATTGAGTGCGGTATCGATATACCGACCGATGGAGAGGTCCGGCGCGAAAATTATATCCATTATCACTGTCGTCATTTCAACGGTTTAGACTTCGCCAATCTAACGCAAACACTGATGCGGGATGGGGCGACTCACATGGAATTACCCACTATCACCGATACCATCACAGCCCAGCCTGAACATTTTTTACCCCATGATTTTAAAGCGGCTCAAGCCAGCAGTGATCGCCCGGTCAAAGTTACGGTGCCCGGGCCAATCACTATCGCCGATACCACCGCCGACAAATATTATGGCGACATGAAAACCCTGTGCCGGGATCTGGCACAGGCCATTAACTACGAAGTGCGGGCGCTATCGGAGGCAGGCTGCCGTTATATCCAGATCGATGAACCATTGTTTGCGCGCAGGCCAGAACAAGCACTTGCATATGGTATAGAAAATCTCGAACGCTGTTTTCACGGCATCGGAAAGCACACCACAACTGTGATGCATATGTGCTGCGGCTATCCGAATTACCTGGATGAAGCGGCTTATCAAAAAGCCGAGCGACAGGTTTATTTCGATCTGGCTGCGGCACTCGACGACTCAATAGTCGAGCAGATATCAATTGAGGATGCGCATCAGTATAACGATTTGAGCCTGCTGGAACACTTCCAGCGTAGTAGCGTTATATTTGGGAGTTTTACGGTCGCCAGCAGCAAAGTGGAAAGCGTTGAGCAAATCCGTGAGCGCTTGCGACTGGCACTCAATCATATCGATGTCGAACGCCTGGTCGCAGCACCCGATTGCGGCCTCGGCCTGTTGGGCCGGGATCTGGCAATGCAAAAACTCAAAGCCATGTGCGAGGCAGCAAAAAACCTCTGATCAGAGGCTTACTACACTTGCCTGTGCAGCCTTACAGCAATAGAAGGGCGCCTCGAAAATCAGCGGCGAATATACGCGCAGCCTTGCAGTTGTAACTCCATAATGCGCGCTACGCCAGCGGTGGCCTGGCCCCGGGCCAAAAGCCACAATTTCGATTTCAATATTGTCGATGCCGTACATTCAGTGATGGAATGTCGAGTCAGAACAGCTAACCCACCAGGACTGAGGCTGAAGCGTTCAACTGTTATAAATGGCTGCACCCAAATTTAATTTTTGAGCGAATGTTTGATCAAATACATGGCTTTATCCGCCTGCCGGATCAGTTCATCGGAAGTGGTGCCATCGTCGGGATAAATCGCAATGCCAATGCTGGCCCCCACCGTGACCTGATGCGAATTGATGTGAATAACTTGCGATATTTGATCGATAATATTTTTCGCTATACGTTGTGTATCAGCAACTTCCGATATCTGCGACAGAATAATTAAAAATTCATCCCCGCCAATTCGGGCGACGGTATCGATCTCGCGAATTTCGGCCCTGATGCGATCAGCGGTACATTTGAGCACCAGATCGCCGCATTCATGCCCATAGCAATCATTAACCAACTTGAAATCGTCCAGGTCGACGAACATCACCGCCGACATTTGATTGTTACGACGAGATTCTGCCAGGGAACGATCTAGCCGATCCTTGCACAGACGTAAGCTCGGCAGACCGGTTAAGGCATCATGATTGGCAAGGAATTTAAGTTCGGCGGCAATCTTTTCACGTTCGGTAATCTCATCCTGTAAATGACTGACTGTTTCCGCCAGTTCACGGGTGCGTTGTTTAACGGTTGCTTCTAACGTATCTCTTACCTCGAGTAAATTCTCCTCGATGTTTTTTTGCCTGGTTATGTCCTGTAGTACTCCGAGCAACTCCTGAATCACGCCATTCGAAATTCGGTGTACGGTACACTGCTCACGAATCCAACGGATTTCACCATCGGCACGTCGTATTCGATACTCAACTAAAAAGTCTTTTCTATCTATAAGTTGTTGCTTGTATATTTTTACCACACGTTGATAATCTTCTGCGAGGATGTCAGCAATATCTTCTTTGCGTGAGTTCACCGATGCCAAATATTCTTCACAAGCTACGCCATGTATGCGAGCGTATCCGGGGCTGAGGTAGACATATTTTTCCTTTACCAGATTAAATATGTAATGCCCGATATCGGTAATAGCCTCCGCTTGCTGCGTCAATGCATCACGATATTCTAGATCCAGCTCATGTTTTTTGTGGTCGGTAATGTCCTGATATATTCCGAAGGCTCCTGACATTTTACCGGCCTCATCGGT
The DNA here is from genome assembly GCA_965370015.1 of uncultured bacterium. Lineage (GTDB taxonomy): Bacteria > Pseudomonadota > Gammaproteobacteria. The sequence goes on from CBDUSZ010000046.1 coordinate 11,117, forward strand.
TACTATGATGCTTATCTCGCGGACCTGTCGGATCTTGCCATCCTTTCGAATAATTCTGTACTCCACGTCCAACGACTTGCTATCTGGTAGCGAATTGTCGATTTTTGCGTACTGCTCCCGGTCCTCTGGATGGATATGCAATATCATCTTTTCCCAACTGTCCTGAGATTCCATTACTTCGTTAATGCTCATGTTAAAAATACGCGCGTATTCCTCTGAGCAAAATTCTAGTCTGTCGTACTCGTAATTCCATTCAAAATAACCGATATGCGCAATACGCCCGGTCGCTTCAAATAATGCTTCGCGGTACTGGTAAAGCTCAAGCTCTTTGACAAGCTGGGCTTTGGTCAAGCGTTGTAACTTCGCATCTTTCACGCCTGGACCTTTCCTCATTATTTATGTGTTATGGCAGGTTTTAGGAACACCACGAATATATTATGATTTTGTGGTGATATTTTTGGTTACGAGTATATAGACGAATCTGCTATTTTTCCATGTGCGTAATCTATTGTTGTATTGTCGAGAAGCTGGCAATTTAGGCCATGAGTACGCATAATTTGATCGGATCCCAATTCATTAACCTGTTGGCAGAGATGATGAGCACCGTACCGAAGACGCTTCAATCCAGTATAGAAAACACGATTAATCATTTACGTGAATTGCTAGGCGACCGTCTCTCAACGGTCGACTCCGTGTTACAACAACATGGTCACGGTGAATCCTGGCATCCCACCCAGCCACCAAACGCTGTATGTTTTGTCCGGTCTAATGAAGAGGTTGCAAAAATTATCCGTCTCTGCGCTGAAACTAAAACAGCGGTGATTGCCTATGGCACCGGAACCTCGCTGGAAGGCCAGGTACAGGCCGTCAAAGGTGGTATTTGCATCGATCTGAGCCAGATGGATGCAATACTCGAAGTGAATGCAGAAGACCTCGATTGCCGCGTACAGGCTGGCGTCACGCGCCGCCAACTGGAGCAGCATCTGCGCAATACCGGTTTATTTTTTCCGATCGACCCCGGAGCCGACACATCGATCGGTGGCATGGCTGCGACACGCGCTTCAGGAACTAATGCGGTGCGTTACGGCACCATGCGCGAAAACGTATTGGCACTCACCGTGGTTACCGCCAGCGGCGATATCATTAAAACAGGTAGCCGAGCGCGAAAATCGGCAGCAGGCTACGACCTCACCCGATTGTTTGTCGGATCCGAAGGCACGCTGGGGATTATTACTGAAGTTGCGCTGCGTTTATATGGTCTGCCCGAGGCTATTTCAGCTGCTATTGTCAGTTTTCCAGATGTACGTTCAGCCGCTGATGCGACGATACAGACGATTCAGATGGGGATTCCAGTGGCACGCATAGAATTGGTCAGTCAGGATTATATGAAAGCAATCAACAACTACAGTAAAACTGATTACCCAGAGCTCGATACGCTGTTTCTCGAATTTCATGGCACCCACGATGGTGTTGCCGAACAGGTTAGATTATTCGATGAAATATCAACAGAGTTCGGCGCCAGTGCATTTCAATGGGCAAAGCAGGAAGAAGATAGATCACAGCTCTGGCGCGCCAGACACGATGCCTATTATGCCGGCCTCGCAGTAAAACCCGGCAGTCTAGGTTATGTCACCGATGTCTGTGTTCCAATTTCTAAACTTGCTGACTGTATCGCAGAAACCCAGCAGGATATCGCTTCGACGGGCCTGTTCGCGCCGATCATCGGGCATGTCGGTGATGGTAACTTTCATTCGACTATTTTCATCGATCCGGACGACAAAGCCATGTTTACAGCAGCGTTAGAACTCGATAAACGCATGGTACAACGTGCGCTCGATATGGGTGGCACCTGTACCGGCGAGCACGGCATCGGCATGGGAAAGCTCAAGCATATGCGCAATGAGCATGGCGACGCTGCAATCACGACAATGCAGTCAATTAAACAGGCACTCGATCCGCAAAATATTATGAACCCTGGTAAGGTGGTCGACTGCTAATCAGGCTATTAGTCCGGCAGGGCCGCAGGCTTTCAGATTAATATTCACTTTCGAGTGCCAGCAACTGCACATGTGCTTTGAGTTCTGGGAAAAAATCGACAAACACCTCTAAAATTATATCTTCGTGGCGAAGCAAATCTTCAATCACATTGGCAAACTCATTCGGAAATCGAATACGCATTGCGATACGATCTAGCGCCTGCGCCACCGAATCAATATCGCGGTAAGAACCAAACCAGTCATAAGTTATCATACGCGAAGTAACCCGACGCATTTCCCTACCAGGCATTAATGCCTGTCCACGTTCCATACGTGTATAAAATTCGGCAATCACCTGGTTCAGGTTTCGCGTATCAAATTCTTGCCAATGATTCATCAGCAAATGATCGAAATAAACATCCAGTGCAATGCCAGCAAAACGCCTTCGGCTTGGGCTGAAACAATGTTTGAGTTCCGTCACCCTGAGGTGACTATCGGTAAAACGATCGACTGCACGATGATTATTAAGTCCCGCCAGCACCGCCGGATTAAGCGTCGACCGATCAAGGCCACGTGCAAAATCAACCAGTAAATTCCCGACTGTCGACTTGATGGTCGGCTGGGATAAAACCAGATGGGCGAAATAATTCATTGCTTCAGGGGTTGGCTGCTGAAATATGTTGGCAATACATAAAATTGACTAAAGAGTCTCTGGTAAACACCGAGCGAGTTATATTGTGGTTCGTTGATGCATATATCAGTTGCTCCCGCTACCCATGGGTCAGAAAAAATCCATTGCCCAGCCGCCCACGGTAATGTTTAATTATATTTAACCCAATAGACAAGAAAACCTGAAATGCCTATTTTGATCGACGACTCAAGCAAGCCTGGCAACGGTTCTGATCCACTTTATGAACACCGGGTCAATCTCGCCGCCGTATTTCGTATGACTGCCAGACTCGATATGCACGAATCGGTCGCCAATCATTTCAGCTATGCGGTTTCCGATGATGGTAGCCAGTTCCTGATCAATCCGGCGGGGCGTCATTTCTCCAATGTGCGCGCCAGCGAACTACTGTTACTCGATGCAAATGATGAATCCACCATGGATAATCCCCATGCGCCGGACCCAACAGCCTGGGCGATTCATGGCGCGATACACCGCAATGTACCGCAGGCACGTTGCATATTACACCTGCATTCAAAATACGCCACTGTATTAGCCTCGATTGAGGACGCGGCTTTACCACCAATCGATCAAAATACGATGCGATTTTTTAACCGTGTTTCCCTCGATACCGGCTTCGACGGTATGGGGCTGAGCGATGAAGCCGAACGCCTGAGCACAACCTTCGGAGACAACCGCGTACTGATTATGGGTAACCACGGCATCCTGGTGGTTGGCGATACCATCGCCAGGGCTTTTGATGAGTTGTATTATTTCGAACGGGCCTGTGCAAACTACATAACCGCCCTGATGACAGGAAAGCCACTCCGTAGGGTGAGCGATGAAGTTGCCGAAAAAACCGCACAGCAGTGGGACTACTATATCAATGAGACCGGCTATGCAGAGGCCCATCTAAGCGAAATTCGCCAGATTCTTGACCGCGAAGAACCCGACTACAAGCTATAACCCGCATATTGCTCGAAGGCGACGCTGCCTGGGCTAACTACTCCTGTGGCTCTGCGTAAATCCCTGAACTAATGCCCAGGTGATGGATAAAATATGACTGGCCATTACTAGCCAGGAGGATTTTTATCACTGCTGGTCCTGATTCAAATACCACCGGTATCGAATAAGTGACGACATCGACTTCCCCGAGACCGCTGCTGGACTCAGACTTGTTGGATATATATTGAGGTTTACCAATCGATTCCAGGTCCCCTAGTTGGGTAAACAAGCGGTAGACAGCCTGCCCTTTATCTGTTTCGAATTCAGCCAGTGCGCGGGGGGAAAGCAATGGTTTAAACTCTGAATAATTCCAGGTCGATACCTTCGACAGGGCTTTATTCAGATAAGGTATAACTGTCTCGTCATACTTCTCCGCCTTCATGTCGAACCACATAACATAAACAGCGAGGCCAGCTATCATCAAACTGAAGAATATCAGGCTGCGTTTTAAAACTAGATGCATTATTTATCGATTGGGTTACTAGCTTAAGGTCGGGTAAATCTAACACAAGGGCAAAATATAATAAAACCTGATGAGATTTCCCGGCAGAGTCTAATTCAAGCCTCAAACGATCCGGTAGATTAACCCTGCTTATCGGTGGAATATCAACAAGGGAATTGGCCGGATACTCAGAGTGTAATACGAAGAGCTAAGGGAACCTGCCAGGGAAAGAAACCGCGCCTATGTTATTTAGGCGCGGTTTACAGACTTATTTGATTATTGTTCCATCGGCCTGATAAATGGGAATATATCGGTCGCCCCCATCAGATCAGTAATCGCTAATACGACCAAAATAAATACCACCGTACCCGCGGCACCAGCACCCACTGGCATTTCATCCATACGCCGGTGAATCTGAATTACCTGGTCATCGGTCATGCTACTGACTCGCAGAATCGAATCAGCCCGGCTAACACCACTTTTTTCTAGCTGCGTGATGACCCAATCACGTTTTTGTTGCATTACTCCCGCGCCAAAAATCTCGCCACCCGTAACACCAACAACCTGCGCGGTACCAACCATCGCAGCCTGTGCCGGTATGCTGAAAGACATTATTCCAACCGCGAATAAAATACTAAAAGTTATATTTTTAACTGCTCTTTGTATCGACATATCGATTTAGCCCTCCTGATGAAAGAATTCCGGATTTCTGCCCTCTCACAATCCGGAGCTATTCAATTGTGATTATAGTTAGTTGACACTCAGTTCCAGTGGCAAATTCATTCACAATCGCAACCATGTTACCAAAATAAAGCACAATATTCTGTTAATGATGTCATAAAACTATTGGCCTATGCCAATTTGGCACCATTTGGCACGTTGCTATCGGGCCCGACCAAAACGACTGCACCATCCTCACGGTTAAATCCGGTAACCAGGCATTCAGATTGCATCGGGCCAATTTGTTTGGGTGGAAAATTAACTACTGCAAGTACCTGTCTTCCTATTAAATCGTCCCTGCAATACAGATTGGTAATCTGTGCACTCGATTTTTTCACTCCCACTTCATCACCAAAATCGACTTTCAGTTTAAATGCAGGTTTACGTGCCTCAGGAAAATCTTCAACACTAATGATAGTGCCGACACGAAGCTCTATTTTTTCAAAATCAGCCCAGCTTATGGTTTCCATTTATTTCTCTATAGGTTAAATTTTTAAGGTCAAATGTCATTTTTATTTACTGGTGGAGTACTCTGCTTTTGAAGAACTAGTGAGTTTAACGCAAAATTTATAATCAAACCGGTCGATGCCTGTCATGATAATACTTTACATATCGATAAATTTTAAACAAAAAAATACCCGACTCGTTGAGCCGGGTATTTCGTTGTTTAATGCCT
>CBDUSZ010000047.1:0-16585 GCA_965370015.1 uncultured bacterium
GTTAAATTAACCGGCTAGCTTAACCTGGCTTTTATCAGGGCCTGAAACGACAGGTTTTGGAACAATTCAGTGTCCCTTATTAGACGGCCCGAAAGCTATTTTATAGTTCAACAAACTGGTTGTGTTTACATGCGCGTCATTCATCTGCTATTTCTTTTGCTATCAACACTATTCCCAATTGCATTTGCAGGAACGCCCGGTGAAGTCGAGATTGGCAGCTACTTGCGCGAGGCGACACTGCAAGGAATCAACGCGCAGGCAAACAGGTTTTCTGATTTCAAGGGGAAGCCGCTAATGATTAATGTATGGGCAAGCTGGTGCGGTCCCTGCAGGGCAGAGATGGGGTCTCTAGAGCGGCTTGCACGCCGGTATAACGAAAACCAGTTTAATCTGATCGGAATTTCCATTGATGACGATGGCAATGCCGCCGCAGCCTTCCTCAGACAGTTAAAAATCACCTTTAAAAATTTCCTCGACAGCAATCTTCTGTTGGAAAACATGTTGGGGGCGAATACCATCCCGTTGACTATTTTTGTAGATGCTGATGGCCGCGTGTTGTTGAAAGCCCGCGGGTCGTTCGAGTGGGATGACCCGAAAATCATCGATGCGATAGGGAAAGTGTTTAATATCCAGTTGATGCAGTAGCTTATTTTCGCCAGTTTCTGCTTCCAGCGGGTCGTTCGCTAATGTTTATCAACTAACCCAGCAAACTCCTCTGAGAAGCATAGAAGCAATCCCCTCACAGATTTAGTTTAAACTTGATCTTCAATTCGACAGATTGAGCAGGAGTCGATATCAGTAAGTTTGTTTAAATCTCTCCGACTCATGATGATGGGGTCGGCGATTCGAATTCACCCGTAGCCACCATTTTCTTGGCCGTTCGCGGCGCGATTTAGGCGTTGAAAATGCTGACGAGACACTCATGACACCCAAAAATATTTGGTTGATGAAATTGTTCCTGAATTTCTGGCGTTTCGAATTGAGTCAAATCATAAATCAAAGACCTGATCCCAAGTCTTCCTCGCTCTGCTAGCCTATTATTTTTGATAAGTTGACTCTTTCAGGTTTAATTTTTTCCAGAGATAATGGCGATATGAAATGGCATATTCTTGGAGCGGGTTCGATCGGTGGAATGTGGGCATCTTATCTGGCACAGGCTGGTTACGAGGTTACACTGCTGCTCAAGGATCAAGACGCTGTCACTCAATTCTATCGTTCGTCGTTGAGGCTGGAAACTGGTGCCGAAGTCTTGTTGGCCGACGTTAGTTCTTCTGTCGCTGCCGAGTGTGAACAGGAAATAGAGTGGTTGCTGGTCACCACCAAGAGTTTTTCTACTTTGGATGCCCTCGAAACGGTAGACAATTATCTCGCGCCAAATTGCACCATTCTGTTATTACAAAATGGTATCGGTAATCAGCAAGCTATTGTTGATCGTTACCCGAATGTATCAGTGGTTGCAGGGGTAACCACGGACGGGGCTTATCGCCGTAATGCTTTCGACATTATTCATGCTAGCAGCGGGAAAACCATGTTCGGAAGTATTTCGCCATCCCGTCAATGTCGTCTAGAAGACCTTCAGCGTTGCTTTGATCAACTACCACTCGAGATTAATTTTGTTCACGATATCTGGCCGGCAATATGGGAAAAACTGGCAATCAATTGTTGTATCAACCCCCTGACCGCCCTGCAACAGTGTCGCAACGGTGAATTGCTGGATAGCGCGGATAATCTTGATCAAATACGTGCATTGGTTGTAGAAATACAAGATGTCATGCAGGCCATCAATCTCGGTTTTACTTTCCCGAACCTATACGATCGAGTGATCACTGTGATTGAAGCGACCGCAGAAAACTACTCATCGATGTATGCTGATGTGCAGGCAGAGCGTAAAACTGAAATCGAGCAGATTAACGGGTTTATTTGTCAGCAGGGAGATAAATTTGATATTGAGACACCGGCGAATCGCGCTGTGCTTAAAGCAATATATTCAAAAACAAATAGGGGGCAGTAATTGTCCGATGTTGGACTGCATCAGCCGAACCTATTTCGTTGGTTCGCTCATTATTCATGATAAATTTAATGCCTGGAATCCAGTGCACGAAGTTAAAGATTGATCAATAACTTGTCTACCTTCTTCGATACCAATCGATAAACCGAATATTTCAAGCAATGACATCTGGATACCATTACCACTAGCCGGCACCCCGGCACCCTGGTACGAGCACAGTTTTCTGGTAACTTTTAGTAAACTGCGAGCGCCGCTTGAAGCGTTGAAAGTTTTAGCGCAGTCCTCGTCCACCCAGATCCAGATTATTATCAATTCTGTTGATTTTGTCCTCAGCGTGATGGTTGACATAAAGCACGGTAGATTCACTGCTTGCACAGATAATCTCAATCAAGGACAAAACGCGTTGACGATTCATCTCGTCGAGTCCGAGGCAAGGCTCGTCGAGAATTAACAAGGGTGGATGTTTAACCATTGCTCGTGCAATTAAAAGCAGTCGTTGGTCACCGTAAGACTGGCGGTTAAACGGATCGTCAGCACGGTCTTTCATGCCCAACAGGTCTAACCATTGATTGGCAATGTCACGCTCAACATCTGTGTACTTGCTATAGAGTCCAATGCTGTCATAAAAGCCAGAAATAATAACGTTACGCAAACTGGTGCCGACGGTGTATTCCCATTGCAATGCTGTAGACACATAACCGATGAATTGTTTGATTTGCCAAATACTCTCACCGCTGCCGCGCTGAAAACCAAAGACGTAAATATCATTGACATAGCACTGGGGGTGATCACCGATAATCAACGACAGTAACGCTGTTTTGCCACTTCCATTCGGCCCGGTTAATTGCCAATGTTCACCCTGATTAATGGTCCAGTCCAACTGATCAAAAATAATCGTGTCGGTGTATTTAATCTGAGCATTGGTTAACCGGACCAGCGGCTGGGATCGATCGAGTTCGGGTAAAGCGGATTGTGGGTCGGCGGGCGGCACGGTTAAATCATCCTGCTTCAAGTGCATTAATTGCATTAGCTGATCGTAGGCCGCGGAATCATCGCGTGACACCTGGTGAGCGAGCTTGCCTTCTTCCATATAGGCGACGTGAGAGATGAATTGAGGACACTGATCGATTCGGTTCAATACCAGAATGACCGGTATCTCTGTAGAGATTTCGGTCAGGTGTTCTTGTAGAGCGGCCAGGCTATTAACATCGAGTCCCTCAAAGGGCTCGTCGAGAATCAGTAATTCCGGGTTGCTGGTAAGCGCTCGAATCAACATGACCTTTCTTGACTCGCCGGTAGAGAGTTTCCTGAAGGCGCGATCCGTTAAATGAGTGATACCAAATAATTTGCTGAGCCGGTTGGCCAGAGGTTGATCACAGGAAACTTCATCGATTATTTCGGACACTGGAGTGCCTTCGGCAATAACATCAAGAATATCGGCGTCGTCCTTGCGACGCTCGGCTTCAATCAATTCAGCTTGTGCTTCGAATGAAACAACACCAACCCGATCCGGTAAACTTGAAGTTTCGCCACTTAAAATCGTTCCGTTGCCGATCAAAATTGCCGCTAGTGCAGATTTTCCAGATCCATTGTTTCCACAGATTAACCAGTGCTGACCGAGTTCGATTTTCCAGTTTACGTTGTTACAGACAAACCCCTGGTCAAATTCAACGGTAAGATTGGTCAGTTTGATTGGATTGGTAAGCATGGTTGAATTTTTTAAGTACTCAAATCTACGGACATAAAAAAGGCCGGGTTGCTTCCCAGCCTTTTTATCCGTTTCAGTTGTTACGCCTAAACGATTTTTTTCATGTCAGACATGTAACCGCGCAAGGTTGCACCGATGGCCTCAACCGGATGGTTACGAATCGTTTCATTGACTTCGATTAAACGCGCGTTATCGACACCATTATCGTCGAGTTGCAAGCCCGCGCCGATAACGTCGCTCTTGATATTTTTCATGAAGTCGCCAAGCAAAGGTACGCAGGCATGATTGTAGAGATAACATCCATATTCTGCGGTATCTGAAATGGCCGAATTCATTTCATATAATTTTTTACGCGCAATCGTGTTGGCGATGAGTGGTGTTTCATGCAGAGATTCATAATAGGCAGAATCAGCAATAATGCCGGCAGAGGTCATTGTTTCGAACGCCAGTTCAACACCGGCTTTAACCATCGCAACCATCAATATGCCATTATCAAAATATTCCTGTTCAGAAATTTCGACGTCACCAGCAGGGGTTTTTTCGTAAGCCGTTTCAGCAGTATCTGCACGCCAGCCGAGCAGTTCCTTATCGTCATTTGCCCAGTCTGCCATCATTGTTGCGGAAAATTTTCCGGTCATGATGTCGTCCTGATGCTTGAAATAAAGTGTGCGCATAATGTCTTTCATTTCTTCAGCCAGATCGAAAGCTTTGATCTTGGCGGGATTAGACAGTCGATCCATCATATTGGTAACGCCGCCATACTTAAGCGCCTCGGTCACGGTTTCCCATCCATATTGAATCAGCTTTGAAGCATAACCGGCCTCCACGCCTTCTTCTATCATCTTGTCGAAGCACAGCAGAGAACCTGTCTGCAACATACCGCAAAGAATGGTTTGCTCGCCCATCAGATCAGATTTGACCTCGGCAATGAAGGAAGACATGAGAACACCGGCTTTATGACCGCCGGTACCCACTGCATAGGCCTTGGCTAGTGCCAATCCTTCACCATTTGGGTCGTTGTTTTCATGCACTGCGATAAGGGTTGGAACACCGAATCCACGCACATATTCTGCTCGTACTTCAGAACCCGGGCACTTGGGCGCCACCATGATGACAGTCAAATCATCTCGAATTTGCATGCCTTCCTCGACGATATTGAAACCATGTGAATAAGACAGGCAGGCACCTTTTTTCATCAATGGCATTACCGCATTGACCACGGGTGTGTGTTGCTTGTCCGGCGTCAGGTTGAGTACGACATCGGCGGTAGGAATCAGTTCTTCATAAGTTCCAACCGTGAAGCCATTCTCGGTTGCGTTTTTCCAGGATTGGCGTTTTTCGGCAATTGCTTCGGCGCGTAATGTGTATGAAACATCGAGACCGCTATCACGTAAATTCAACCCCTGGTTTAACCCTTGAGCTCCGCAGCCGATCACCACCATCTTCTTGCCTTTCAGTGCCGAGGTGCCATCGGTGAATTCATCGAGGTGCATGAACCGACATTTACCGAGTTGTTCAAGTTGTTCGCGTAGGGATAAAGTATTGAAGTAGTTATTAGACATGGTGATGGCGTCCGTGGTGACGTGAGTTAAAGAGAGACCCGACAGGACCGGGCTCAAGGTTGGCGGACTCTATCTCATGCGAGATATTCCGTAAATTGATATATTTGAAACAATACATCCCATATTTAGCAACATGGGTTAATATGCCTGGATGAATGTTCGTGTCTTACATCAATTTCTAACACTGGCCGAGCACCTGCATTTCGGTCGGGCCAGTATCGCTAGTAATATCAGTATTTCAGCCTTGTCTCGAAACATTCGACAATTGGAGCAGGAAACCGGCGCCGAACTCTTTCATCGTGATAACCGCTCGGTCAGCCTCACACCAAATGGGCTCATATTTCAACAGTATGCCAAGGGAGCGACACGCCAGTGGCGTCAGGTTTGTCTTGATTTGAGCAAGACGGACGATCAGCTGCAAGGCGAAATTAGTTTGTATTGTTCGGTGACAGCGAGCCAAAGCATTTTGTTTGATCGCTTGAACCGGTTTCGTCAAAGTCATCCGGGCATCTATATAAAGCTGCATACCGGTGATCCCGAACACTCGATAAGCCGAATTGTTGCGGGTGATGAAGAAGTCGCTATTGCGGCGTTACCGCCAACCCAGCCCAGAGGGGTGGTTTTTAAATCTATCGCTATGTCACCACTGTTGTTCATTGCACCCAGGAGTCAGTTTGAGATGGATATCCCGAAGGGCAATGATTCCGAACAATGGTCAAGAATACCGATGATTCTTGCTGAAAAGGGTCTGGCGAGAAATCGAGTGGATCAATGGTTCCGAACGCTCGGTGTCAACCCAAGAATTTACGCGCAGGTTGCCGGCAACGAAGCCATTGTGAGTATGGTTAGTCTGGGATTCGGCATTGGCGTTGTGCCCGAAATCGTTATCGACAATAGCTCGCTGGCAGAGCAGATCAGAATCCTGGATGTTGAACCTACACTCGAGCCCTACAATTTGGGATTGTTCACCTTAAAACGAAGTTTGAACAATCCACTGGTCCGGGCATTCTGGGGTTTGACGGTTTAGGGAAAAATAGATTTCTGGTTTAATCAATCCTCGGCGAATAATCCAGGTTTCAGGTGCAATGCGCCGCTGCAATCGGCTCCGGAACCTCACAATGGGTCAACTCAATCTCTCGACACAACTCGTCAGCCAGATACACGAGTTTTTAATTCAGCACGATGAGAATGCGCGGGACCCAGGCGTGGCTTCGCAGTATATGTGTGCGGTGGTTGGATGCATGCTCGGAGAGCAGGACATGCCGGAATCGGAAAAAGACGGAGTTCTCGAGCAACTGATGGCTTTTACCCGCCATCTCGCAAAGGACATCGCTCAGCAAATGTACGCGCCACCACAGGAAGCGCCAGCCGGGATTTGGAAGCCCGGCATGAATTAGATAGTCTGAACATCACCTTGCACGCGAATCAGACTTTCGTGCTTATCTCCACAAGAGGAAAAACAACATGGGCCAAGCTAGCGCACGACATATCCTGGTAAGCTCTGAAGACGAATGCAATGATCTGAAACAGCAAATAATCGACGGTAGTGATTTTGCTGATTTGGCTTCAGCACATTCCCAATGTCCCTCCGGTAAGCAAGGCGGTGATCTGGGTTCATTCTCACTGGGACAGATGGTACCTGAATTCGATACGGTGGTATTTAGTAGTCACAAAACTCCTGCATGTAGTTCAGATTGGTACCATACTCCCAGCCGCCGTCGTCCGGCATTTCATGCCATGGGAACATTGACACTTTTTTACGAACAGTATCCAGAGTTTCCTCTGGAACATTTAGTTTGAACGGCTGACAGTCAATCACGTAGTAAATACAGTTTCTTTAAGATATACGAATTAACGCAAAAAAATCCGTCATTGCAATCGTGCCGATTTCTGGTCTTCTTGTTTGTGCCGGTGCCGGTGCCGTTGCGTCTATCATTGAACACAGCTACAAAATGCACGCGGGGACTTACACACAGGCCAAGGATGATGATTCCCAGGTCGGTGATGATCGTAGATAACGGGAATCATCAGTTACCTGATAATCTAAGAAGTTTTTCTGTGGGCATTTTGTGGGCCCCAGTTGTGCTTAGTTATGCTCTGTGGGGATAAACCTGCAACGAGTGCCCCGGTAAGGTGCTGATAAATAAATAGTTTAAATTGACCCGTCATACTCATGATGTAAAAACATACCGACTGATATCGCATCTATTACTAGTGCAAATCGTTCAACAGCGAAGTCCTGGTAGCACCTTCAACATTGAATTCGTACGTGTATACGGGATGTTGTACACCTATGACCCAGTCGGCAGAATGTTTTAATGCGTCAGCCATTTCATCGGTGATTTCGAAACGCATGAAATGCACTGCTGAGGTTTTAGTCTCGGTTGAACGGTCCAGGTCTTCGTCGGCGATCGCCCAGATTTTATCGAATCCGCCTACCTGCATCCATACCAGATCTTCAATACCAACCATTTTTTTCAGTTGAACAGCTCTCACTGCCGGGTCCGTATATTCGATCATAAAAGTAGCCTTGAAATTTCGACCACTCGGAACCATCGGGTTATAGGCCTCAAGCTCCTCGTCGATTCCGTGCGCTTCAAATATTTTTTCAATACGCAACATTTCCTGAATCTGATACAGCAGGGTAAGGCGATCTTCAAAGTATAGTGTCGTATTAGGGCCGAGCGTAACCTGTCGATGTTTTTTATGCGCCAGCACCTGTCGACGAAATTCAGGTCGTCGCTCATCATACTGTTCCAGGCTCATTAAGTCTTCGCGCGTGATTCGGGGTTGCTGATTCATATTAAATTCCATAGGCCTGTTTCAACAAGCTTATCGGGTGTACGGTTTCGCTGCCATCGTTTAGCCCTGCAGAGATATGATGACCGGCCATCGGGCAGTCACTGGTATAAACATCGGGCGCTGCTTTTTTGATTCGACTGACTACGGGCCTGGCAATCTTCATCGAAATTTCATGAAATTCCTGCTTAATCGCGTAGGTACCATCGTGGCCGGAACAACGTTCAATGGTATCAATTTCGGTATCCGGAATTAAAGAAAGGATGTCACGGGTTTTGAAACCAATGCGCTGCACGCGTTGATGACAGGCGATATGATAACTCACGCGACCGATGCTATTTTTAAACTCAGTATTCAGTAATCCAGCCTTATATCTTAGCATCAGGTATTCGAACGGGTCGAAAAATGCATTCTGCACTCGAATCACCCTTTCATCCTCGGGGTAGAGTAACGGTAGTTCCTGTTTGAATTGCAAGGTGCAGGAAGGTACCGGTGAAATAATGTCCCAACCTTCGTCGACCACTTTAGCAAGCACTGCCATATTTTTGTCTTTCAAAGACTTCACCGAGTCGAGATCGCCCAACTCCAGTTTCGGCATGCCACAGCAAAGCGTATTCGGAATTACCATAGTCGGGATATCATTGTGCTCGAATACCGCGAGCAAATCCTCGCCCAGATGGGGTTCGTTGTATTGACCATAACAGGTACCGAATATCGCGACCTTACCCTGGGTTTTATCGCTGGCAACTGCTTTATTTTGATCGGCCTCATGTTGTCGCGTACGCTTACTCAGGGTTCGACTATGGTAATCGGGTAATCTCGCTCTCGCATCGACCCCGATTGCACTTTCGAGAAGCGCGCGCGTATGCTCATTTTTGTTTACTGCATTAACCACATTGGCAATGATTGGAATGCTGGCGAAACTGCCAATACGGTCGGTAGCAGTAATTAATTTATCGCGCAGTTTTGTACGACCCTGCTTAAATCCAAGTGCCTTCGCACGCAGCATCAAATGCGGGAAATCAATATTCCACTCGTGTGGCGGCACGTAAGGACATTTGGTTAAGTAGCACAGGTCGCAAAGGTAGCAGTGGTCAACTACTGACCAGTAATCCTGCCTGGCCACACCATCAACTTCCATGGTTGAAGATTCGTCTACCAGGTCGAACAGCGTTGGGAAGGCATTGCAGAGACTGACACAGCGTCGGCATCCGTGACAAATATCAAATACACGTTCGAGCTCGTCAAATACCTTAGTTTCATCATAAAAGTCCGGTTCGTTCTGACCCAGTGGGTGACGCGTGGGTGCTTGCAAACTGCCTTCACGGGATGCAGATGACATTGTCAAATCCTGAAATTTAGGGTTTAGCTGCAAGGAATGTTCATCCCTTGCAGCTACGGGGTCGATCAGGGATTAAGCGTCCAGGGTATCGAGTGCTTTCTGGAACCGATTGGCGTGCGAACGCTCGGCTTTTGCCAGGGTTTCAAACCAGTCAGCTATTTCGTCGAATCCCTCTTCGCGAGCTGATTTCGCCATACCGGGATACATATCGGTATATTCGTGGGTTTCACCGGCAATCGATGCTTTAAGATTGTTTTCAGTACTACCGATTGGCAGGCCAGTTGCTGGATCACCCACTTCTTCAAGATATTCCAGATGACCATGAGCATGACCGGTTTCGCCCTCGGCTGTCGAGCGAAAGACCGCTGATACGTCATTAAAGCCTTCGACGTCTGCTTTTGCAGCAAAATACAGGTAACGGCGGTTGGCCTGTGATTCGCCTGCAAATGCGTCTTTCAAGTTCTGCTCTGTTTTTGATCCTTTCAGGGACATGATGCCTCCAGTAAATATAGGTGAAATTGTCAGGTTGAGATTGTTCTCAGATGCAATGTTATCAACAGCCAAACATAAAGGAAGTTGATTTTAACAATAGAATCAATTGACGAATTCTATAAACAGGCTATTTCCTCATCGATTGGCTAAAATAGTTGCGGTGGAATTCAATATGACTGCTAGAAACCGTGAAACAGCGAGCATAATTAAGCTGATTGAGACAAAAAAGCCGCGACTAACGCGGCTTTAAGTTTTCAGTAGTATTCAATCACCCTGCGTACCAGGATGCTTGTTGTAATGTTCCAGCTTGTGCTCTGTTGGATCCTGTAGATACAACTCACGATTTTGCTCTGATTCAAAATAGATAATCAGGCTATTATCCTCATCGTTTTCGATAACATATGGCAGGTCAATTAACTGGTCTAATGACTTCCCAGTGATAGGATCGGTAGTTTCAATTCTATACGTCATATTTACCCCCTGAGCTCAACATTTGTCAGCTCCGCATCGGTATTTATAGTCTTATAGATTTGGTTTGGAAAGCTATTTCTGCACAATAATTCAAATTAATTACTTTTTTATCATCGAATCAAATGATTAGCCAGGGTACCTCATAACTGGGTTAAAATGCCTTTAATAAGTCACTGATTACACTCAGGAACAACTCATGTATTATGCGACTGGGAAGCAGATTGAAATGCAACTATAAACAATATCCAGCAGTAATTATTTAAAATCAGGTAAAAATTTCGGGCAATCAATGAAAAAACACGACGTATACGGCATAGGCAACGCGCTGGTAGATATTGAATACCATACCAGTATTGAAAAACTGGTTGAACTGGGCATTGAAAAAGGCTTAATGACATTGATTGATGAGCAAAAACATAATAATCTCATCGCTTATCTCGGCGATTCGCACGAAACTATGGCCTGCGGTGGTTCTGCCGCGAATACGATTATCGCGTTAGCCCAATTGGGAGCTCGAACCCATTTCGACTGTCGCGTAGCCAACGATATTACCGGGCAATTTTTTATCCAGGACTTACACGATTCTGGCGTTCACTCGAGTCTGGATCTAAACGAATCATTCACCGGTGTGACTGGTAAATGCCTTGTGTTTGCCACCCCGGACGCCGACCGTACAATGAATACCTTTCTCGGAGCCAGCGGAATGTTGGATATCAGTGATATCGATGAAGAGGCTATCAGGCGTTCGAAATATGTCTATCTTGAAGGGTATCTGGTATCCGCAGATTGTACTCGAAGTGCAGCCATCCATGCCCGGCACGTTGCCGAAAATATGGAGGTTAAAACAGCGTTGACCCTGTCAGACCCGAATATGGTAATTTTCTTTCGAGAGGGGATGCTGGAAATGCTTGGCAACGGTGTTGACCTTCTTTTTGCTAATGAGGACGAGGCCTGCGAACTGGCACAGAGTAAAGATTTACAGGGTGCAATCGAGGGCCTTAAAAAGGTCTCAAAAACTTTTGCGATTACTCGCGGGAAACAGGGAGCGATGTTATATGACGGCACCGATATTATCGAAATCGCTGCCCACCAGGTGGATGCTATTGACACGCTGGGGGCTGGCGACCTGTTTGCGGGTGCTTTTCTTTACGGTCTGTCCCAGGGCATGAGTTTCCAGCAGTCCGGCGACCTTGCCTCTTTGGCCTCGTCGAAAATAGTGACTCGATACGGCCCTCGACTCGATGCCAGTGACACACAGAAACTACTCGCTTCATTTAGCTCTGGCATTTGATCATCCAATAGTTAAAAATAGCGCTCCTTGCCAATAGGCGCTAATTTTCTGCAGCAGGACAAAACTTAAACCTATGACAATGTACCAAACCAAAGACCTCAGAATTACCGATGTCAAAGAAATACTGTCGCCCGAAGAATTGATGGCAGACCTGCCATTAACTGATCAGGCATCTAGTGCTGTACACCTTGCCAGGCAGGGTGTTTACGATGTACTCGATGGTAAAGATGATCGTCTGGTAGTGATCATCGGGCCATGCTCTATCCACGATACTACGGCAGCTATCGAATACGGTGAAAAGCTAAAAGTGCTGATCGAAGAGTTAAAACACGACTTGCTCATAATAATGCGCGTTTATTTCGAAAAACCCCGTACTACGGTAGGCTGGAAAGGCCTGATTAACGATCCCGATCTTGACGGTAGCTTCCACATTAACAAGGGTGTGCGAAAAGCGCGGGAATTGCTCCTGAATCTCGCAGACATGGGCGTACCCGCAGGCCACGAGTATCTGGATTTGATCAGCCCGCAATATATTTCCGACCTGGTTGCCTGGGGTGCAATCGGTGCACGTACTACCGAAAGCCAGGGGCACCGTGAACTGGCTTCCGGACTGTCTTGCCCGGTTGGGTTTAAAAATGGTACTGACGGGCGTATTCAAATTGCCATCGACGCAATCCGTGCGGCGCAAAACCCTCACTATTTCATGTCTATGACACTAAAGGGACATTCGGCAATTTTCTGCACTAGTGGCAACGAATATGCGCACGTTATTCTGCGCGGTGGGGGACGGCCGAACTATGACCGCGAAAGTGTCAACGAGGCGGCTGAAAATCTCCAAAGTGTTGGTTTAACGCCTGGCCTGATGGTCGACTGTAGCCACGCCAACAGTCAGAAGAAATTTCACAAACAAATAGATGTCTGTCGTGATATTGCGCATCAACTGCAGACCGGGCAGGACAATATTTTTGGTGTCATGATCGAGAGTCATCTATTTGAAGGGCGTCAGGACCTCGTCGAAGGATCTACATTAATCTATGGTCAAAGCATTACTGATGCCTGTATTGGCTGGGATGATTCAGAGATGCTATTACGTGAGTTAGCGGACGCCGTTAAGCAGAAAAGGCAACGCTAATAATAATTACCCAGTCAGCTCCTATACCGAGATAATGCCCGGACAGTATTGTCCTGCTAGCCCATGGCGAATAAATCAAAACGTAAATCAAACAAGCGAAAAAACAGGGCTGGACCTCGTAAGTTAATAGGAGGCTTAATACTTGTTGCCCTGTTGACTCTGACAGGTTACCTGTACCACCTCAACTATTTGATTAATCTGCGCTTTGACGACGACACCTGGGCGATACCCTCGCGTGTTTATGCAAGACCGCTTGAGCTTTATCCTGGCCTCAAATTGAGCGCTGAGTCGCTTCAATACGAACTGGACCTTTCTATTTATCAACGGGTTAATTTAACCCCGCAGCCAGGTCAGTATCGAATCCTTGAAGCGGCCATCGAATTACACACGGAAGCGTTTGAATTTAGCGATCAGACCGAACCTGCACACCAAATTCGAGTGTTATTCAATGCCAACGAGATCGTTCGAATCATCGATCTCGCAACTACTCGCAGGCTGGATTTATTGCGATTACCACCTGTCGTGATCGGCAGTTACTACCCACAAAACGGTGAAGACCGCGCTTTACTCTCTGTATCACAAATTCCGCAAGCCCTGATTAAAATTTTACTGGCAGTCGAAGATAAAAAGTTTTATACGCATTTTGGTATTAACCCGAAATCTATCGCACGCGCCCTGTTAGCCAATCTGAAGGCTGGTAAGACAGTGCAGGGGGGTAGTACCCTGACCCAGCAGCTAGCGAAAAACCTGTTCCTGACCCCGGAAAAATCGATCTGGCGTAAGATAAATGAGGCTTTTCTAGCCTTATTACTCGAGCTTCGATTCGATAAAAATACTATTCTTACCGCATACATCAATGAAGTATTTCTGTTGCAACAAAAGAACATCTCAATTCACGGTTTCGCGCTCGGCAGCCAGGCATTGTTCAAGCAAAGTATTGGGAATCTAACTACAGAAAAACTGGCCTTACTGGTTGCTATGGTTAAAGGTCCTTCGCGTTACAATCCAATCACGCACCCGGCGGCAGCGCTTGAACGTCGCAATCTGGTACTACGCGTATCACGTGACCATCGCATTATAGACCAGGCCGAGTACCAGCGATTAATCAAATTACCCCTGGCAACAGTGAATCGACTACCCGGCGTAAACCGTTACCCCGCATATCTCGACCTGGTCAAACGGCAGCTCAATAGTAGCTATTCTGCGAGTGAACTGGCGGCCAAAGGAATGCGTATATTTACGCCATTTGATCCCTTATTACAACGCAACCTGGAGCGAGGCCTGAAATCCGGGTTGGCTCGATTCGATCAACCCGACCTGCAGGTCGCAGCAGTAATAGCCGATTACCTGAACGGTGATATCCAGGCACTTGTAGGCGACAGGCAGGTAGATTACCCGGGATTTAACCGGGCCGTGCTTGCCCAACGAGCGATCGGCTCGCTGATCAAACCTTTGTTACTTTATGGCCTGTTAGAAGACGGAAAAACGCTTGCCACTATAGTTGATGACAAACCAATACGTATTCGTTTATCCGATAATAAAATATGGCAGCCGCAAAATTTCGACCGCAAGGTCCACGGACAAATGAGCCTTTATCAGGCTTTTATCCGATCTTACAACTTGCCCTTCGTTCACCTTGGAGTGAATGGCGGTCTCGAAACACTGGCAAACAACCTGAAGCAAATTAACCTGTTAAAACGCGATGTTATTTACCCCTCGTTATTGTTAGGCACGTCTGAAATGTCTGCTTTTGAAGTCACGCAGATGTTTCAGGTGATTGCCAATCGCGGGTACTTCTCACCACTGACAACGATTAGACAGGTGAGTGATCAGCATAACCGTATCCTCGATCGTATACCCCTGGCTTCGTATAAGCTATTCGATCAATCTTCCATGCTTCAGGTACAGCGCGCTATGATCGGGGTAAGTGAAGAAGGTACCGCCAGGTACCTGGCCCAGCGGTTTCAGCACCAGACACTGGCAGGGAAAACCGGAACCACCAACGATGCCCGGGATTCCTGGTTTGCCGGTTTTACCCAACGCGAGTTAACAGTAGTCTGGTTGGGTAAAGACGATAATACTCCGATAAATCTCACAGGTTCTTCGGGCGCATTGCGAGTCTGGGCAGATATTATGCAAAAGCAGGGTTTCAGTGCATTTAAGCTTGATCGCGACGATTCGCTCGAATGGCGTTTTATCAATCGATTTGACGGTGGCTTAAGTAAACAGGGATGCACTAATAGTGTATTGTTACCCTTTCCCCAACACCTGGTACCGGATGTAAAGTCACGTTGTGAGTAAAGGAATATCATTCACCAACTGCCTCAGGCCCGGACTTCTGGTTTTATCTATCATCGTCGCTTCCTGCGCCGGACCCGGAATAGTGCCCGCGCGCTACCAGACTGCCTCCATTGCATCCGAACGTAGCATCGGCCCGGTTGCGAAATTACATCGCCAGGCTATTTCGGCTATCAGTCAAAATCACTACCCCCAGGCCATCGAATATCTTCAACGCGCGATCAAGATAGAACCTCGAAATGCATTTAGCTGGCATTACCTGGCGCAAACATACTGGCACACTAAACAATACGGCAGCTGTCTCGAAATGATAAAGCGCTCAATCAGTTACAGTTCAAAGCTAGATGACCTGGAGCGGGCTAATAAGGCGCTAATCTCGCAGTGTGGAGAAGCTTAGAGGTGCCATCTTTAGCGTCGGAACTGAACGTAGCAGCAATTCTGGGTGTGGACGGAATCATTTGCGAGCAAATCGATGACTTCAAACCGCGTGCGAGTCAACTCGGTATGGCCAACTTGATCTGTGAGGCGATCGCTAATGCTGAAAGTCACATGATCGAGGCCAGTACCGGCATTGGTAAATCGTTCGCTTATCTAGTACCGGTATTTCTCAGTGATAAAAAAGCGGTGATTTCTACCGGCACCAAAAACCTGCAAGATCAGTTATTTTACAAGGATATACCGCTGATCAGAAAAACCGTGCTCAGTCCGAAGAAAGTCGCCCTGTTAAAAGGTCGCAGTAATTATTGTTGTGTGTACCGGACTGAAAAATTTCGACAGCAAAAGCAATTCCAGAGCCGGGAAATGGCCGCCCTGTTTTCAACCCTGAGCGAATGGGCAAACCATAGTGAAAGTGGTGATATCAGCGAATTTGCCGGCATTCCGGAAAATGATCGGCTCTGGTTTTACGCGACCTCCAATGCCGATAACTGCCTGGGTAGAGAATGTCCGGACTACGATCGGTGTTTTGTCGTAAAAGCACGTAGAAAGGCCATGGATGCTGACCTGGTGGTAGTAAACCATCACTTATATTTTTCAGATCTCTCGCTGAAAGAAGACGGTTTCGGTGAAATATTGCCCGAAGCCGAGGTGCTGATATTTGACGAAGCACATCAATTGCCTGACATCGCCAGTCACTTTTTTGGCAGCAATCTGAGTATGCGCCAAATCGAATTACTGGCCAGGGATGTGATTGAAGCGGAGGTAACCGAGGCGCCCGACTCAAAAGAGTTACGCATGCCGTGTAAGCAGTTAGAAAAAGCTGCTGCAGACTTCCGTTTGACACTGGGGCAGTTTCAGCAAAAATCAGAGTGGTCACGAATCCAGTATGCTCCTCCGATACAAAAGGCTGTCGAACGACTGCAATCATCGATTAGCGACTTATTAGAAATACTGGAGGTGCTAGCAAGCCGAGGTAAGGAATTAGCCAGTTGCTTCATGCGTCTTGAATCTGTCGACCACATTTTTAAACTTTATCTGGATCCT
>CBDUSZ010000048.1:0-16449 GCA_965370015.1 uncultured bacterium
GGTAAGCCGCAGGGTCTCCCGTTTTTAACCGCGCTAGCTCGTCTGGGAACAGTATTTTAGTCTGCATGTGCCTGCTGACTGTCGACGGGTACCTGCTCCCGGTCCTCCATGCTGTAATCGCGTATTACCTGCGTAATTCGGATCTGGTAATTGAGGAAATACTCGTTTCTACCGAGTGTTTGAGCGGCGCGGTGTTCTACGCTATTGCGCCAGGTTTTTACCGCTTGTTCGTCGCGAAACAGGCTCAACGACAATATTTTATCGGGTTCGAGCAGACTCTGAAAACGCTCGACAGAAATAAAACCATCGATATCGTCTAGCAATGTTCTGAGTTTACTGGCCTGCGCCATATAATCCTGTTTGTGCTCAGGGTCAATCCAGACTTCAAAAATGACTGCGATCATGGCTTAATGTTCTCCGCGCGTGAGGTTGATGCCTGACGTTAGAATATACGATCCTGGTGCCAATTGAGGCGATTTATTTTACTGCCTGGATAGAATCTTCAAATTGGATTAGGCTTAATAGCGACCAGGATATAGACCCTTGAATTCCGCATCAATGAATAAACGAAAACTGGAAATTAAAGCCCTCAGGGTGGTGCAAATTACTGATATCCACTTGTTGGCTGAAGCCGGCGCAAGGCTTTATGGTGTTGATTCGGCTATCACGCTACAAAAGGTAATAGATGCTATTCGCCAGCTTTCACCACTACCCGGTTTGATAATCGCAACGGGTGACCTGGCTGAGGACGGGTCAAAGGCGACCTACGCTCGACTTCGCCACGTTTTGGCGGCTATTAATATTCCAGTCTACGTGTTGCCGGGTAATCACGACGATGCCGGGGCAATGCATGATGCCCTGGTTGACGAAAATATTAGTTTTGTCGATTCGGTCAGGGTTGGCGCCTGGTATTTTATGTTTGTGAATACGCAGGTTGTTGGTGAATCTTACGGTTTTATATCGGCAGATGAAATGTCGCTACTGAGAACCAACCTGAAAAGCGCTGGCGATTCCCCCGTAGTGGTGGCGCTACACCATACGCCGATGCAAATTTGTCCGCGAATGAATTGCCAGCTGCAAAACCTGAGCGAATTTAATCAATTAGTGCATGGGTTTCCCGGTATAAAAGCAGTGATTGCAGGGCATACGCATATCGATGCGGAAAAAAATAATGCCAGCCATATCCAGTACACAACACCATCAACTTTTGCACAGTTTGCCCATGACCTGGCATGCGATTCAGACGCTGGAGAATTTTGGCTGTCGCACACGATGGATGGTTCATCGCATGGATTCCGGGTGTTGGATTTAATGCCCAACGGCCAGATCAGCAGTCGGGTTCACTGGGTTTAGTTTAACTCGTTTTAGTCGCTACGTTGCTTATCCAGCCAATGCTATTTTCAACCTCATTTTGTTTCTTTATTTTGCATTTCTCTTTACGGACGCTTCAGTAATCATGCAGCAGTATTCACCCCCTAACATTCGTAATCTGATAGCCGCCTGTTCGGCTATTTCAGTTTTTGGCCTGGCATTCGGAATGACTTACCCGTTGTTATCGCTGATTCTTCAGCAACGCGGTGTATCGACCGAAATGATCGGTATAAATTCGGCGATGATGCCGATTGGCATTTTGTTGTTTTCACCTGTTATTCCGGTCGTGTCGAAACGCTTCGGTAGCCGTAATGTCGCCATAGTTGCCGCATTGCTTACATCCATTTTCGTGATAGCATTTAAGGTATTCGATACGCTGGAAGCCTGGTTTGTCATCCGCTTGCTAGAAGGGATGTCGGTTTCAATCCTGTTTGTGCTGAGTGAAGCCTGGATCGTTGGTTATGCCGGTAGCGAGCATCGCGGAAAAATAGTCGCGATATATGCCAGCGTACTATCCGCCAGTTTTGGCGCCGGACCCGCTATCATCGGCTGGATCGGTATCGATGGCTGGACTCCTTTTGTACTAGGATCGATCGTAATTTTAATCGGTATCATCCCACTCAGCCTGGTTCAGGATGACTCTGCCAGAGAATCGGAGCAATCCAGTTCGTCCGGAATTTTCCAAATATTGCCCAGGGCTCCGCTTTTATTTGCGACGGTAGGTGCGTTTGCAATTTTTGATGCTGCAATATTGGCCCTGCTTCCTGTTTACGGGATACTAACCGGGCTCAGTGTGAGCATTGCAGCCATTGCGTTGAGTGTATTAATGATAGGCAATATCGTATTGCAGTTTCCGCTGGGATGGATGGCAGACCGCATGCCGCATCGCCGAGTGTTGACCGGCTGTGCTCTGGTTACGGTGTTGATGTTGCTGTTGCTTCCGTTCGTTATGAATACTGTCTGGATGTGGCCGGTTCTAGTCATCATCGGTTCGACCGGTTATGGTGTATATACGGTCGCCTTGACATCTCTCGGCGAGCGGTTTAGTGGCCAGGATCTGATTAACGGTTCCGCGGCGTTCGCGGTTATCTGGGGCATGGGCGCATTGTTTGGATCGATATCTGGTGGCTGGGCGATGAGTGGATTCGGTCCGCATGGATTGCCCATTTTCATCGCCGCAGTATACCTGTTGCTGGCGATAGGCCTGGGTATACGCGGAAGATATGCGGCGTTGAAGTAACCAGATAGCCTCTGATCGACCCCGATTTAACCAGGGGTTCCCTGACTTCGACCGGGAAATAATGATGATTATTACTGAGACCAGTCGCTTAATATTACGCCAGGTCGTTACGGATGACGCCGCGTTCATATTGGCACTGCTCAACGATCCAGCGTTTTTACAATATGTCGGCGATAAACAGGTCCGAACTCTCGAGTCTGCTAAAAGCTATATCCTCGAAGGTCCCGCGGCCAGTTATCAAACCTTCGGATATGGACTCTACCTGATCGAGTTGGCCCATAGCAGAATAGCTATCGGTATCTGCGGCCTGCTGAAACGGGATTTCCTTGAGCATGCTGATCTCGGTTTCGCGCTAATGCCGGAATATTGCGGCCATGGTTATGCTTTTGAATCAGCGCAGGCCACAATGGAATTCGCGCGCGACAAATTACAACTGGTACAAATTGTTGCATTTGCCACCAATGACAACGAGCGATCGATAAAACTACTAGAAAAACTCGGCATGTCATTTAATAAACAAATCGTCCTGCCTGGCGCGGATAAAAAGGTAAACCTGTATAGTGTCAATCTATAAGGCGTTTTTAATGAAACCATCGATACACAAAGGCACAGGTCGTTTAATCCTGACAGGCATGTTCTATGTTTGCTTTCTGATGCCATCGGTGACTGTAGCGGCAGAACTACCCGTCATCGACGCTCACATTCACTATAGTCACGATGCCTGGGATGCGACCCCACCGGAAAAGGCGGTGGCGATTTTACGCGAGGCCGGACTGAAAAAAGCGTTTGTCTCGAGTTCCAGTGACGAAGGCACGCAGAAACTGTATGCGCTTGCCCCTGAACTGGTGGTTCCGGTATTACGTCCGTATCGTAAACGTGGCGAAATCAGTAGCTGGAAGTATGACGAATCCGTAATTACCATGCTCAGTGAGCGTTTACGCGAGTATCGCTACGCGGGCATTGGCGAATTTCATGCCTTTGGCGAAGATATCGAATTACCGGTATTGCAGCAGGTTATCGGACTCGCAAAACAATATGGCATTTATCTTCACGCGCATGTGGATAGCGATGCGATTCAAAGAATTTTTAACCTCAATCCTGATGCCTTGGTGCTCTGGGCACATTCCGGCTTTGATGAACCCGATGAAATTCGCGCCATGCTGGAAAAGTATCCGAATTTATGGAGCGATCTGGCATTTCGAAATGAACACGTTCTGCTGGACCAGGTTACCCCGGGTTGGGGCAAACTATTTATGGATTTCCCGCAGCGATTTGTGCTCGGCACCGATACCTACACACCGGATCGCTGGTATTACGTGGTTGAGCATGCCGAGTGGTCGCGTGAATGGCTAAGCACACTACCCAAATCGCTGGCAGAAAATATTGCCTGGCGCAATGCCGAGGCATTACTCAAAAAGGCAGGTTTTTAAAAAGAGATCTCAAGATAAAACCTATAATACCTGTGAAATCGTGATCCTCTCGCAAAGACGCAAAGACGCAAAGAACGCTAAGGAAAGAAAATGAGGCGGGAATGTGGTTTGTTGATACTGAGGTTCAAATTTATCTTGGTTTTAGTGTCTCCTTAGATAATCAAAATAACTCTCTGCGTTCTTTGCGTCTTTGCGAGAACATATACAATCCGATAGTTACCAATCCAATATTATCCGGCTTTGCTGGTACGCTTCTCGGCCTCAATAAAAATCCGTTTTATTTGCGGATTGTTTGCTTTTATAGCCGCATCAATTTCAGCAACCGTAGTTTCAATTTCGTCGGCGGTTTTATCGTCTGCAAAATCAACGCTGATATTAGCCAGTATGTAGTCCGGTCCCATGTGCATGGTCAGCAAGTCGTTGATATGTTCGATACTGCGATTCGCCTCTAAAATATCGCGAATATCCTTGATGTTTGATCGATTCGCACTCTCACCGATGAGCAGGCCCTTGGTTTCATATGCCAGCCAGGTAGCGGTGCCGATTAGAATCAGGCCGATGACAATTGAGGCAAGCGAATCAAATATCAGGATGCCGGTATACTGACTCAGTGCAACGCCTAAAAAAGCAACTAGTAAGCCCAGCATTGCAGCCGAGTCTTCGAATAAAACGACAAATACGGTTGGGTCTTTGGCCCGTTGGATGGCTTTTATATAGCCCCATTTACCCCTTGCTTTATTGAACTCCCTGAACGCAAATAGCCAGGCAGCCCCTTCAAATATCATCGCTAGACCCAGCACCACATAATTGATGACAGGATTTCTAATCGGCTCAGGATGCTCGATGTTAGAGATGCCCTCGTAAATCGAAATACCGCCACCCAATGCAAAAATTAGTATCGCGACGATGAAACTCCAGAAATAAATCTCCTTACCATAGCCGAATGGAAAATCTGCATCGGCAGGTTTGGAAGCACGCTTAAGGCCATACAACAATAAAAATTGATTGCCGGTATCGACTAGCGAGTGAATGCCTTCTGACATCATCGCCGAACTGCCGGTGTACACCGCGGCGCCAAACTTGGTGATCGAAATGAGTGTATTTCCCACGAGTGCCGCGAGGATGACTTTTTTTGAACCCGATGCCATAAGAGAATTGTCCAGATATGATTTTGCTACAGATTTGTTAAATTAGCGCCGTAGTCAATATAATGCTGTCTACAAATTACCTTTGATGATCGATTTGTACAACAGTATCTATAGCCATTTTAACCAGAAGAGATGCTTATGTCTGAATTTCCCCTGAAAATCCTGATTGGAATCCTGCTTGCGGGGAGTCTCGGCCAGGTTTCGGCGCATAGTTTTACCCTCGGACTGGTAATTCCGCTATCCGGCCCGCAGCTCGAATCTGGTCAGCAGGTACTGGACGGATTCTTGCTCGCGACTACCGAGGAGGATGGTCATCCAGACGAGACATCGGATGGACATTTGGGAGGACTGGATTCCCATGTGCTTACAGTCGATAGTGGCGTCGATTCGACGGCGATGCTAAAACGGCTTGCAGATCTAATACGAACACGTGAACCGATATTTGTCAGCGGATTGTTTACTGCAGAAACGGCAGAGTTAATCACGCAATCTCTTAAAGATGAAAATACCGTTTTCTTCGATCCTGCCGAGAGTGCAATGTGGCAAATAGCGCTTAACTCTCCTAATGCACTGAAGTCGATGAATGATGATTCTTTTTCGGCCAGATTTCTTAATCGATATGGTTATGCACCTACGCTTTATGTTATGCGGGGTTATATTGCGGCCCGCTTGATAGCGGCGACCGTACGCTCGGTAAGTGAGGAGGAACTGAATAATAGTGAAAAATTGTTACCTGCGTTCACTCAAGTTCATAGAGAATTACAATGAAGCAATCACTTGTGATGTTGTCCTGGCGCCAGGGATAGGCTATAGGTTTATTCCAAAAATCCAGGCAGTCCTGGGGTTTAGCAGGAAAGTTAACTGGTGTAAATGAGGTGTTACTGCCAAAAATATTAAGCGTAAATTAATAGCGAATGCATATACCTGACTTTCTATACCTGCTGGTCATCTTCACGAAGGCCGGGGTGTTCACGAAACTGGTGATATGCTTATGAAGCTGCAAGCCACAATTGAGAGCAGACGATCCGAGGCTGCTGACGCAATTGATGAGAAGCTGTCTATGGATATTGAATACCTGACTGATATTATCATTTTGTTAGCCGCGGCAGTGATAGCCGTACCTTTGTTTCCTTCCTGGAGGCCTGGTGCAATATCGGTTTTTTGGTAGCGGGGGTAGTATCAGGGCCATCTGGCGCTGTCGCCGGGTCAATAATTATTTATATTGCACGGTTATTGTTCGTCTGTAACCTTATTATTTCCCGATATCAACGCTGACATCAATGCGGGTAACTCCGGTTTGATGATATCCTTGGTTATGTAATCTAGTCGATTAGGAGGGGGACTCTATGGCATTAAAAGCATTAATCGTTGGGGCAGGCAGTGGAACCAGTGCTTCATTTGCGCGGGTTCTTGCGCGGCAGGGGGCCAGGGTAGCGCTTGCAGCGCGAAATATCGACAAACTCGCTGCGTTAATAAAGGAAATCGACGGGCTTGCATTTGCTTGCGATGCAACCGAAGCCGAACAAGTGGCTAGTCTATTTGAGCAGGTGGATCAGGCCATGGGCACACCCGATGTGGTGCTGTATAACGCCAGTGCCTATACTGCGGGGCCAGTTGTTGAGCTCGACCCGCAGGCGGTTAAAAAATCTTTGATGTTAACCGGGTACGGTGGGTTTCTGGTGGCGCAGCAGGCAGCTAAACGAATGCAGGCAGCCGGAAGCGGCGCTATTTTTTTTACCGGTGCAACGGCCAGCATTAAGGGGTTTCCCCAGTTTGCACCATTTGCGATGGGTAAGTTCGCCCTGCGCGGTTTAACCCAGAGTTTGGCGCGTGAACTGGGGCCGCAAAATATACATGTCGCACATTTTATTATCGATGGTTCGATTGCATCTCCGGGACGGGATTTGAGTACCGATAATCCATCGTCAAACATCGACGATGCGATGCTGGAACCGGATGCGATAGCCGAGGCGTATTTATCGGTATTGAACCAGCATCGCAGTGCCTGGAGTCTGGAAGTTGATTTGCGTCCGTGGAAGGAGAGCTTTTAGTATTTTTGCAGACTGATATGGCGTCCGGCCCAGTCCGGCCTTGTGGATACTTTCGCCTGCGTTAGTGCCGCCTGTACCGATTCAGGCATTTCGATGGTACGCGATTCGCGTGTACTATAATGCAAAACCATAAATTCGCCGGTTGCACACAGATTACCCTCGACCAGCATCTGGTGCGCAAACCAGATTTTCTTCGGGTCGGAACCAAGAATGATGGTTTCAATCTCCATCACTGCCGGGGATCGTACTTCGCTCAGATAGCGCAGGTGGGTTTCCAGCGTATAAAGTGCGCAGCCGGTTTCATCGAAGTAGTCGACACCTATGCCAAAATGATCCTGCAACCTCCAGGTTGTGTTGCTAAATGGTAGCAGATAGTAGGCCTCGTTTAAGTGCCCGTAGGCATCGAGCCAGTTATCTAGTAGCACTTCTGAATGTAATTTGAAAGTAGTCATTGGCAGGTTCGTTATTGCTGTGACAGTAGTCGAGTATAGGTTTTCCGTGACATCGTTAAAAGCAAATATTAAATATGTGGGCTATACCATATCAATTTAATATTCGATACCCATGAGCATTCACTGATAGTAGAATCTCGCGATGCAAACGATTGTCAAAATTTCAGAATTATCAAAAACCTACGACACCGGACATCAGGCTCTCAAGCATATCGACCTGGAAATCCATGATGGTGAGATACTCGCTTTACTTGGACCTAATGGTGCGGGCAAAACCACGCTGATTTCTGTCATATGTGGCATCGTCTCCCCGAGTTCGGGGTCGGTGAGCGTGGCTGGTCACGACATTGTCAGTGGATACAGGGTCACTCGTGACCTGATAGGACTGGTGCCTCAGGAGCTTACTCTTGGTGCCTTCGACACGGTCTGGAATACAGTCAGTTTCAGCCGTGGTCTGTTCGGCAAAAAACCTGACCCGGCTTTTATCAAGCAATTGCTCAGGGATTTATCGTTGTACGATAAAAAGGACAGCGAATTGATGACCCTGTCTGGCGGCATGAAGCGACGCGTGCTAATTGCCAAGGCTTTGTCGCACGAACCGAGGATATTATTTCTAGACGAGCCCACGGCCGGGGTAGATGTGGAGCTTCGTCAGGACATGTGGAAGCTGGTGCGACGCCTGAACGAATCCGGCGTGACGATAATTTTAACCACGCATTATATAGAGGAGGCCGAGGCGATTGCCGACCGGGTGGGTGTTATTAGTAATGGTGAGCTAGTGTTGGTCGATGACAAGGAAACCTTAATGCGCGAACTGGGCAAGAAGCAATTAATTCTCGACCTCAAAAATCCAATAGAGGTACTACCTCAAAGTCTGGTTAAATATCGACTCGAATTATCCGCCGACGGCAATCAATTGACCTATACCTACGATACGCATTCTACCCGTACCGGCATTACCGCGCTGCTGCAAAGTTTAAGCGAAGCAGGATTATCGATGCGGGATCTGAAAACCAGTCAAAGCTCACTGGAAGATATATTCGTTAACCTGGTGAGGTCTGAGGGATGAATGTCCAGGCCATCAAGGTAATTTATAAGTTTGAAATGCTGCGCGCCTGGAAAACGATATTACAGACTATCGCTTCACCGGTAATTTCCACATCGCTTTATTTTGTCGTATTTGGTGCCGCAATCGGTTCTCGAATCGAACAGATAGAAGGTGTGCAATATGGGCTATTTATCGTACCGGGCCTGGTGATGTTGTCTTTGCTGACGCAGAGTATTGCAAATGCCTCGTTCGGTATCTTCTTTCCCAAATTTACCGGTCAGATATATGAGGTGATGTCAGCACCTATTTCGTTTTTTGAAATTATTGTTGGCTATGTCGGCGCCGCCGCTTCAAAGTCAATGATTCTGGGTACGATCATTTTGATGACGGCTAATTTATTCGTCGATCTCAATATTGCGCATCCAGTCTGGATGGTCGCTTTTCTTGTGTTGACCTGTGTGTCATTCAGCCTGTTCGGGTTTATCATCGGCCTGTGGGCGGACAATTTTGAAAAACTACAACTCGTACCGATGCTGGTAATTACACCGCTGGTATTTCTCGGTGGCAGTTTTTATTCGGTTAGTATGTTACCGCCAGTCTGGCAAACAGTAACGCTATTTAACCCGGTGCTTTATCTGATCAGCGGCTTTCGCTGGAGTTTCTTTGAAGTAGCAGATGTCGGTGTAGGTACTAGCCTGTTGATGATCTCGGTATTTTTATTATCTTGTTTAGTGCTGGTGTGGTGGATGTTCAAAACAGGGTACCGACTCAAACATTAAAAACATCTCCACATATACGCTTTTTTGCAGGGCGCATTAGGCAAAGGATATTATTCCCCGCGTTGTCGGTTTCTGGCAATTGACTGGTCGAATGAATTGGACCTTACGGCGGAACGGGAGTTTTTGTAGTGCCGAATTTATTTGGCCGGCTGTCATTATCGACAGGAAGGATTTAAAAATTGGCCATCCGTGGCCACAATAAAACGAAGAATAAGGAGGAGGAGAGTTTCTTCGCTTCTTATTGCCGTTCACGGCAATAAGTTAAAACAAGTTGGGTTGCGGCCTAGTGCTGCCAGAAATATTTGTCAGTCTCGACTGCGACATCAACGCGGCTCAAGCCAATATCCATAAGCATGCGATCGCTCATTACTGACAACTGGCGACGATCTTCAGAGCGTGCAGCCCAGGTTGCCAGAGTCTTTTGGACTTTCACTGCGGCCGCTTCGAAGCGCTGTACGAGGCCATACACGGCTGAGCTGATTACAATTTCGTCGTCGAAGTTGTGTGAATTTAAAGTAGTCATATCGTTATCTCCTGATAAATGCTGCCAGGGGGGACGAGACCGGGCAGCTGTTGTTCGTTTACGATGATGATTATAGCTATAAACTGTTATAGTAACAGACACAGAGTAATCGAAATGTATACGTAACAGTGGACCATAACAGTCTATCTGTTTTAGGTTTTAGTGAAATACTTCACACGATTTTTATCAAGGTTTGTCAGCCGCCCAGGATGACTTCAGTTTCTGGGTGGTTTTTATTTTATAAGTCATTGATTATGGTGGTAAAAAAATAAATATTTTGCAGCGCATTAAGCCCGCAAGAATTTTTCCATGGCGACACAGATTAAACCGGCGAGGGGCGCTGTTTATACTTTTTATTGCGGTGCCTGAATGTTACAGCTTAAGTGACAATTTAAATTGTCAAATTTCAAGTACAGTTGATCCAGTCGTGTTTCGAGCCTCAAGATTGCGGTGAGCTTCAGCACAATCGGACAGCGCAAAGGTCTGATTAACGTGTATTTTGATGCTGTTGTTTTCGACAACCTGAATTAATCGGTTGCTGCCCTGTTCAAGTAATTCTCTGGTCGCTACATGGGTAGCCAAAGTGGGCCGGGTAACATAAAGCGATCCTTTCGCGGCTAATATTCCCGGGCTAAAAGCTTCGACAGGCCCACTTGCGTTGCCAAAAGTCGCAAGCACGCCGAATGGCTGTAAGGAATCCAGTGATGCTTCGAAAGTAGCCTTGCCAATGGAATCGTAGGCTGCGGCAACACCCGCACCATCGGTAAACTCGCGCACGCGGGCAGGGATGTCTTCATCGCGATACAGGATCGTGTGATCGCATCCATTTGCTTTCGCTAGCTCGGCTTTTTGTTGCGAACCGACACAACCAATCACTGTTGCACCTAATAAACTGGCCCATTGGCATAATATCAGGCCCACACCACCTGCAGCCGCGTATACCAGAATCGAGTCTCCGGGTTTCACCGCGTAAGTACGAAATAAAAGATAATGCGCGGTGAGGCCCTTTAACATCATCGCTGCTGCGGTTTGATCGCTAATACCCTGGGGAATCCTGACCAGCTGGTCGGCATTGATCAGACGCGCCTCGGCATAGGCGCCAATTTGCATCGCGTAGGCGACGCGATCGCCTTGTGAGAGTGAACTGACTCCGTCTCCGACGGCTTCGACGATACCTGCCGCTTCCATACCCAGGATGGCTGGAAATCCGGCGACCGGATAGAGCCCACTTCGTCCATAGACATCAATATAGTTCAAACCACAGGCTGCCTGGCGCAGTCGCACCTGGCCTTCACCCGGTTCGCCAACGTCAATGTCTTCCCAGTGCAGAACTTCGGGACCGCCTGTTTGATGGATTCTGATTGCTTTGGTCATAGTAAATTCCGTCAGTTGAGATTTTTCTAAGTATTATCCACGGAGGAACTATTATGCAAACAATAGTTCAGGTTGCAACCTGAACCCGTAGCTGTAATGCCGGGTCAGATATTACCTGGTTGCGCTTGAACCACCCACGGTGAAACGGATCGTGACAAACAATACCGATACCACCAGTGCGACACCTAACCACTGCAACCCGGCTAAATGCTCCTGCAAAATTAATGCCGCAAGTAATATTGAAACCACCGGTTCAAAATTCAATATGAAGGCGGCAGTGGTCGCCGGTAATCGTGCCAGGGCTTCAAACTGGCTAAGTATAGCGATCAAATAAAACAACGTGGCTGCTGCAAGCGCGATCAAACCATCGCTGGCTACCGGCAGGGAAAACTGCGTATAAACAAGCGGAAGAATTATCATCAGGCCGACTACATTTATCCAAAAAGTCATCACCAGCGGATTAAGTTGAGGGGCAATACGAGCGCCCCTGATAAATGTATAAGCGGCTCCTAACCCGGCGAGTAAGGCGTACAATAGCCCAGTTGAATCCAGTTTCACGGATCCACTCGATAACGCCAGATAAAGGCCTATAAAGGCGAGGCAAAAGATCGATATGAGTGCTGGCGAGGCTGAGACCTGGTGGCGTAATACTGAATAGACTAATACCAGTAATGGATAGGTATAGAGCACAAGCACCGCGAGGCTAACCGAGATTGATTCTACCGACAACAGGTAGCAAATCATTGAACCCGACCAGATAAACCCGAGCATAAAAACTGGCAGGCGCTGGTGACGATGAATATTAAATGCCCGGCGCTTGAAAACTAGTAACAGGCCGAAGGCTAACGTTGACAGCAGAAAACGTATCAGCATCAGTGTCATCGCATTACCACCACCGGCATAGAAGATCTTCGCCTGTGTGGTGATGGCGCCGAGACCGATTGCGGTAATCAAAGCAAAAACGATACCCGCGCGTAGTGACTTGACTGAATTCATAGGTTGTTACTTTAACCCGCATATTGTATGAAGACGATAAAGACTTATGAAATTTATTATAAATTTCAAACAATTAGGCACGGAAATCATGAATAATGAAAAATACAGTTTGTACCTGAATGATATCAGGAAAATCTGACTGCCAAGGTTGATCGATCCCCGTTCATCGAGGGAAAGATCCACAGGATCTTTCCCTTTATCCGATTCACCCATAGCTATTGCTATGCATCGGCGGACGATCAATCAACCTTGTTTGCCATATTTCCTCTGAGTATTGTTCCCTTCATGCAATATGCGGGTTAAAGCAATTTCTGTCCAGTTCGATAGATATTTGTGTCTCTGCGAGAGCAACAACCCGCACTTGCCAAGTGCATTCGTATTCTATAATGTCGTGTCGATCAATTGAGACCGAGTGTGATACATGGCTGCATTACAATTACCCGACTCACTGGTGAGTATCGAATGGTTGCACCAGCATATAGATCACCCGCAGCTGGTGATTTTCGATGGCAGCTGGCACATGCCAGCTACAGGCCAGGATGCCTTCAAAGAGTGGCAATCCGAGCATATAAAAGGCGCACGATTTTTCGATTTCGATAAAACCGTGTGCGCGCCCGACTCCGATCTGCCGCACATGATGCCCGATGCAGAGCTTTTTACTCGCGAGGTACAAAGGCTTGGTCTCAATCGCGATAGTGTCGTGGTGATATATGACTCACTTGGTATGGTTACCGCTCCACGTGTATGGTGGATGCTGAAATCAATGGGGTTCGATGCCTGTGCATTGCTGGATGGTGGCTTACCCGCCTGGGGGGAGGCGGGGTATGATACGTATGATGAAACGCAGGCACCGGGTGTGGCGCCAGGTAACTTTGTTGCCAGTGAGGTTGCCGGGGATTTCTGTGGTGTTGACGCGGTAGTTGCTGCAATTGACGATGCCTCGGTTACCATCCTGGATGCGCGCTCGGCTGAACGTTTCAGTGGCGAGGTTGAGGAGCCGCGGCCCGGGTTGAAAAGAGGGCATATGCCGGGGGCTGTTAATATGCCTTTCCCCGAGTTGTTTTATCACGGCCGGCTGAAATCAAAATCTGAATTGGCCGCTATGTTTAACGACACGATTCCGCAGGGAAACCGAACTATTTGTAGTTGTGGCTCGGGCGTGACAGCCTGCGTGATCGGGTTCGCAGCACGACTGGTTGGTTACGATAATATTTCGGTTTACGATGGCTCCTGGTGTGAGTGGGGGCGGCCTGGAGATTTGCCAGTGATTACCGAAAATGGTGTAGGATAAATATTCTGCTCAGGTGATTTTGCAGTAGCACGACATAAAATTATGAAACAGTTTTTGATGAGACAGGATAAGCTGATGGTGGCGCTTGCGATAGTCTTTTCTCTGAGTGTTGGTGCGATGATTTGGCATGTTTCGAGCCTGCAATCCAGCTTACTCAGAGCCAGCGCAGTCTATACCGCAAGTATATTATCTGAAATTTTGATCGACGTGCGTACTCTGTATACTTCGGAGGTCGTACAGCCAGCTAACGCTTTTGGCATGGATGTCACGCACGATTATTTGCTCAATGAGAATGCGATTCCGTTGCCCGCAACATTCAGTATGCGATTGGGTGAATTGATCGGTAAGCATGCTAGCGGGGCCCGCAGCCGCCTGTATAGTGCTTACCCTTTTCCCTGGCGTAGCCTGGAAGGGGGATTGAACGACGATTATAGGAAGAAAGCCTGGGACGAGTTATCGCGTGATCAAGCTAAGCCTTATATGCAATTCGTCGAGACCGGGCAGGGCCTGGTGTTGCGCTATGCTGTAGCCGACGTGATGCGACCCGCTTGTGTCGAGTGCCACAATACCCACCCTCAGTCACCGAAGCGAGACTGGCAAGTCGGCGATTTGCGTGGCGTACTGGAAGTTATGATACCGTTTCAAAATTTAAATCAACGAGTGTCTGATCAGTTGGTGAATATCAGATTAATTTATTCGTTGGTAGGGTTCCTCATGCTGGTTGGATTTTTTCTCACCTTCCACCGATTGAAACTATCTGAAAGAATATTAACGCGACGCTCGAACGACCTTGAAGTCGCCAACCAGAAATTGAAAGATATTAGCGAAAGTGACGCGCTCACGCATATAGCCAATCGTCGTTGTTACAATACCCGCCTTAGTACGGAAGTATCAACGGCCAGGCGCTCAGATACCACTCTTTCAATGCTGCTAATCGATATTGACTGCTTTAAGCTATACAACGATGGATACGGGCATGAGCAAGGAGATCAGGCGTTGATACAGGTAGCCGGTATCGCTAATGACTGTATGCTGCGTGAAACCGATTTTCTGGCCCGTTATGGCGGAGAGGAATTTGTTGCCTTACTTCCTTTTACCGATGTTGAAGGCGCTATTAGGATCGCTGAAAATATACGTGCCAAAATCGAAGCAACCGCTATACCACACAAATTCTCCACACATGGCGATTGTATTACCGCGAGTGTCGGTATCGCTACGCAGTCAGGCGCAGCTATCGATGCAGCTGAACTATTCAAAATTGCCGATGAAGCGCTATACAATGCCAAGGCAAACGGCCGAAATCGTTGTGAGGTGGGTAAGCGTAAATAGGTAGGAAATAGCCGGTCAGGTATTCACTTTTATCAGATCAGGTAATTCAGTTATGTCGTTAAGAACGATATCTGCAATTTGTTCCAGTTCTTCGCGCGTGCTGGCACCGGTCAGCACGCCTATACAAAGACCAGCCTGTGCATTTCTGCCCATTTCGATATCGTGACTATTATCGCCAACCACAATTACTTCCTCAGGTTTGAGTGACATTGCCTGACAAAAAGCCAGCACCATGCCTGGCTCTGGCTTAATACCATGACCGCAATCATAGCCACATAAAAACTCAAATTCGGATATTACGTTGAATGATTGCAAGGTGTTATGGATACCTTGATAGCTATCGCTGGTAGCGACACCCAGTTTCAATCCAGCTCGATTTAGCGTTCGCAGAGTAGTTCGCAATCCGTCTACTGCTGTGGAACTTAACGCCCCCTGTTGCTGAAAAATCTGGTTGAGGCGTACACTCAGTGTCTCTAATTTTGTGTCGTCAATTACCTCAGGTAAGTGTCCAGCCCAGGCATGTGCAATTTCATGGTTGTTGCCAGCGGCTAGTAAAGAGCCTCCGATAAATCGGTTGACGGCGTGATCGTAGCCATAGCGCTCAAGCAACTCCCGCGCTAATTGTTTATCGTTATTGGTGAATTCGAGAGCGGCATAGCGATATACCGGCAACCAGGTTGAGTTGAAGTCGATCAGGGTTCCGTCTTTATCGAAAACGATCCCTTTGTATGTCATCGGTTGTTACCTGATTGTCTAGTCTTAACCTGCATATTGCATTCGTTCAGGCGCAAACTGGAATTAATATAATTCATCTTAAATCGTTACTATTCCTCTATAAACCAGTTTCTTATGTCACTCGGAGCGCCGCCTTCGTGCAATACGCAGGTTAGTGCAATAACAGTGACTGCAGCTTGTCTCGATAGGCTTGCACGGGCTTGATATCGAGGCCTGCGACCTTGCCGTCATCGTCATAATGTCTTAACTGGACAGCGGACTGATGGTAGGGGCTGGATTCAAATGTTTCGATTTCGGCTTGCGTCATCGGCCCGCCCTGAACCTGCAATGATTGAACCGACGCCGCTGAAAGATGCGCGAAGTATTGTTCATCGACTGCACAGAGGTACTTTTTCGCAGCCACGTGCAGGCGAATTGGCTCGGTGACCGAGGCTGGATAAAAGGTTTCGAGCAATCTGGCACCTGCCTCCTGGTGCAGGTTATCGATGCCATTTTCGAGTGAATCGATAGGAAAATCGCCGACAAAGTGACCGATGTCGTGCAACAAAGCGGCAACTATCAGGTCATCCGATGCACCCTCAGCAACTGCGCAGGCCGCCGATTGCTCCATGTGCTGCGCCATGCTTATCGGTTCACCCATGTACGCTTCAGCGCCCCGGCGGACAAATAAATCGAATATGAA